>NZ_PUED01000144.1 GCF_003024925.1 Paramuribaculum intestinale | reverse complement strand
TTTATGATTGTTGTTATACTTGGCTCAATTTGTTTGACTTGACTGTTGTCAATTTATATTAATTTCCGTTTTGCAATTTATCTTGTCCACCGTTAATCAAATTCACTGAGTTTTTCCATTAGATTCAGAGACAAAGTGTATTCAGGAAAAATCCTTCGACATATCCCGGAAAACTATTTCACTGAGATTGACATACCGTCTGAAGCTCCCGAAAAATGCCTCGCCACCCGTAAGGATTCTACACTGATTATAGTCTGGTGCAACCTGTTTGCTGACGACAAAAAGGTGTGCGAGACAGTCAAAACAATACTAACGGCTGAAAAATGAACGTCTGTAACATTGTGATAGTAAACCGCCAATCCTAAATGATTAAACGGAGATACAAATTCAACATAATCGACCACCTGCATTACATGATAGGTCAAGACCGGCTGCACAATGTGATGCCTAAATGGCAGTTCTCGCCCCTTGATGCTGCTATTGCCGTATTCATCATGTGGCCGATGTTGGGTCTCTGTCTGATTATGCCAAACGACGAGATGCAGATTGCGTGGCTTGTGATAACCGTATCGGCTTACCTTTACGGTGAGCCACGATGGGAAAAATCCCGTTTCACTCCTGCGCGGGAGAGAGCCTACTACCGTCGCTATCCCAACAGAAAAAATAATTGCAGTGTATGGCTGCTTATAGGGATTAACATTGCGATGGTGATGGTATCCTGTTCACTCTGCCTATGGTTTATCACAACTATTAGATGAATGAGGTCTTTAGGAAAATCGGACATCCTTTATGATTTCATAACATCAGATTAGGCCCAATCGCCGCCTGTGGCGGCCGAAATTTGGTGAAAATCAGTGGCGCAACTCTATCACAGGGTCGCGCCACTTGGGAATATTACGATTTGGCAAGTTGGTTCTTTAAGCATTGCTTTTCTTGGCGAGCCATTCGTCACGCTTGTGTCTGCACTCCGCAAGTGTGGGGGCTACACAAGAAAACAGCTCGTTGTCGGTATCTCGGTAGTCGTACATCACACGGCTTATTTGCTTGCCACGATGGGCAAAGTAGAAAGTTTCGTATTGTTCAGTGCCGGGAGCGGTGGTTGTGCTCACTCCGTTAGCGGTCATTTTCGTTGCCATATTAATCAATGTTTTAGAAATTCACAATCATCATTCGCTGGTCGAATGTCTTTGCAGGGTCGCTGACAAGGCGTTGCTTTACCCAAAAGTGGTGTTTGCCGTAGCCATATAGGAAAAACTTGTTGAGGTCGGTACGCTCGGCGCATACGGCTACGGTTTCCCTCAGTTCGGTTTCATTGCGTGTCAGCAATATGCGGTTTATGAGGTCAAGCACAACCGCTCTTATCTTATCGTCAAAGTCAAATATCAGACTTTCAATCGTCACGTTCATATTTGGTGGGTGTTGTGACCTGCGCCATTGCTGACGCAGGTCGGGTTAAACATTCAGGCGGTCATTCTCTTGCGGATTAACTTGGCGTTGCTGTTGACAAGGTTGATTATGCGGTCGTGGTATTCGGTGTCCTTGTTGTATTTGCCGTGGCACTGCACCACTTTGAGGGTACGCAAGTCAACCTCTACGGTTTCAATTATTTCTCCGTCAATCCTTGCTGAAAGAATGAGAGTGTTCTCCTTGCGGTAATATCCCGCTCCGAACACGCAGATGTCCTGCTTCCTGCCTTCCTCATAGTATTCATCTATGCTTTCAAGCACTTTGATTGTCAACTCGTTGTCAGTGATTACCAATCCGAAGAACTTGGATTTTAGAGCGATAAACTTTTCTTTATCCTCTTCTGCTTTGAGTAGGCGTTGCTGTTCACGCTCACGCCTTTCTATCTCGTATCGCCGTGCTCTTTCTGCACTTTCCTTTGCTCGTTTGGCATTGATACGTCGTGTCATAACATCGTGTGCGTCTTTGAGGTCTTGGGGGCAGATGTTTTTGGGATTGCGAATATCCTCTCCCAAATCGTTCAGCATACGGATATAGTCACACCACATTGAGATGTTATCGAGGGTGTACCCATGACGCTTTGCAATTTTGTAGGAGTTCCAACAGATGTTGCAAGTGCTTGGATTGGAGAGGAAATATTTCATTACCTCTACATCTCCGGCCTTCATCATAGTTTCAGCCATTGGATTGGAGAGCAACACGGCAATAAGACGGATTGGATTTATGCCATAAAACTTGCCGTCAAATCCGTTGCGGATTGCTTGCGGCAGCACTTTGTAACGGGGATACATCAACGTTTGTGCGCTCACATAGTCGTATGTGTCGGATTTTGAACGTACCTCCAGTGTGCTATCCCATACCCAAAGGTCGTAATACATAAATCCCATACCTCTGCGGAGTGCCACGACTGTAGATGTTCCATTGGGTGCTATCCATTGCTGCATAACCTCCAAAAGATAGAAACGGCAGGGTTCTCCTTTACGGCTCTCAAACTTAGCCATAGCCACACGATATACTTGATAGCCTCGGCAGGTGGTGAGATAACCGATATATGATATTCGCTTGTAGGTGCGCTTGCGACTTTCCTCTACTTTGAGTTCCGCTCCGCAGTGGGGGCAACGGCAACCGAAAAGCGTGTCGGAAAGTGCGCCCTCATCGCTGTGCCATTCGTGACCACAGTCGGGGCAGGTGATATAGCCTTTCTTGGTGCGGTAGGCGATATGTTCAACGCCATTCTTATAAGCCCATTCCGTTTGAGCCGGAGTAAGTTTGGGCAGAGTTACCGATAGTCTTGCTACCTCTTTCTGTATCTTGGTCTTGGGTTTCATAGCAGTGCGGTGTTAAAAGTCAAAAAGACTTGGTTGAACATCTTGGGTTTTCTTCTCGGTGGCTTTCTTGGGTTGGATAGGCTTGCGCAGTTTTGCCATTTCCTCTTGGCGCAGACGTTCTATCGCGTCCTGTCGTGCCTGTTCCTTTTCTTCCTCGGTCAACTCTACCGTATGGTTGACGACAACTTTGCAGTTGATTGGATTACCCACCTCAATCTCATCTTCTTCGTAAAAATGGGTAGCCATTCCGAAAATCTCATCATCGGTAAATCCGTTGCAACCGCTTTTCTTGACCTCGTTGATTATAAAGGTCGCGCAGTCTTCCACTGACTTTGAGGGGTTTGCGAACTTGACGGCGAAAAGCGCGTCACTCTCGGCTCTCTTTTCAAGGTAGTGGCGGATAGTGTCCGCAAACGCCATAGTACCTTTGTTTTCATTCTTGCTTGCCATAGTCGTAATATTTTAGAGTGTCATTAACCAATAGATGATAGCCAACATCGTGAAGGCTGATATGAGCCAACCGATAGCCTTGAATATCCTGCCGATAAACCAACCGAACAATAATCCTATCATTGCTCCGATGAATATTACTATCATCTTGACCACCTTTGCAACCGCTATGCTTATGCGGTATGGATAGGAGGTTTGGTGAGCTTTGCCTCGACCTGAAGAATCTTTATGTTGTCTTGTGGCTTTCATATCGGTGGGTGCTTTTTTTTATCCTTATGCGTCTAAGGACAGTGTGGTAGTATGAGTTGCTCGACACCCCAAAGACGTATGGCGACAAAAAGGAATGTTCGTGGCAAGACGTAAAAATACTACCTCAGCCCCGGCGAGTGTGGAGATTTTTCCGGATTGACACGAATGTTCCTCAGCCATACGTTCCAACCGGCGAGCAACTCCTACTCAACCCACTTGCCCCGGAACGCAAAAACAAAAATGGCATCCCCGATATAACAGGAAAGCCACTTGACAACATAATGAACTGTGCCGCCATTCAATCACAGAATGACAAGACTATGAACAACTGCAATGTAACAAACAATATCATATCATGGAAAAGGAAACATGAATTACGGAAGTAATCCCGACAAAGGGCAATGTCCGGCATTTATTCAAGGCGGAGAGCAGCGAAGCCGTAGGAGATATGATGGTCTTTGCCCTCGTGGATTACAACCTTGCCGGATATGGAATGACTGCGGGAGCCGGGAGATGATAGTCAGCCTCCGGCTGCACATCGTAGGCGATGCTGACATTCGATGTCCGGCATACGGTATGCAAAACAATTTCCAGAAACAATCCGGCCAGTTGCTTGTATAAGTCAAAATAAAGAGGTATCTTTGTCGTGATGAAAAGCCACGCAAGAGTGTGATAATGGAAATATATTAAGGGAGTGTTGATGAAAAACTGAAAAAAATCGACTTCCACCGGCAGAAAATCGGTCAATTCAAGACAAATAAAAATAGTTAACGCATCTTAAATAAATCAAATTGATTTCTAACGAGTTGCCACCATTATCCCATTCAGTACGAATTTAGTACAAACACAGATTTCCCTCCCTCTGATATTCAGCTCCTTATTGTGTATATCACAAAAAATCTGTAATTTTGCGATATGACAGCCGACACGACGGCTGCCCGGGTGCGCCGCACCTGCTGACAATGAAAGATACCATACAGCTGTGAAAAGATTTTTTATCGCAATATTACTGGCCGCGGGCGCCACTATCGGACTGAACGCCCAGACACTTGCTGAGGCTGAAAGCCTGTTTGAACAGGGCGAATACGCCGAAGCACTCCCGACTTTGCTCGAAGAGGCCAAAGCCAAACCGCGCAATGCCGCTCTGCAACATAAAGCCGGAACAGCACTGCTGCGCACCGGTCATCCGGCCGAGGCACGACCATACCTTGCCAAAGGCACCAACGACTCGCGAATAGGTCTGGCCGAGATAGCGTTTCTCGAATATGACTTCGATGGAGCCGACGAGCATCTCGACGATTACGAGAGCAGGCTAAAACGCGGTCGGCGCAAAGCCGCCGAGCCGTCGCCCGAAGTCGAAAGCCTGCGCGAACGCATCGAACGCGGCCGCAACATGATGGAGCGCGTGGAACAGCTGACCGTCATAGACAGCACTGCCATAGGACGCGACGACTTCTTCCGCATCTACCGTCTGTCGAAAGCCGCCGGACGCATAGCGGGAGCCGAGTCGCTTCCGCAAGGAGCACGCGCCATTGCCGACCTGCCCGCATTCATTACAGAGGACGGCCGCACAGCCATCTGGTCGGCTGCCGATGAGAACGAAAACTATACATTGACGCAGAGCACCCGCCTCGACGACGGATCGTGGGACGAACCGCAGCTGCTCGGCGAGGGTCTCGGCGAGGGTGGTGACGCTGCATATCCGTTTCTGATGAGCGACGGAGTGACCCTCTACTTCGCCAATGACGGAGAGAATTCGCTCGGAGGATACGATATATTCATGACCCGCAACAACGGCGAGGAGTATCTGCAGCCACAAAACATCGGCATGCCGTATAACTCGCCATATGACGACTACATGCTGGCTATCGACGAGGAGTCGGGCATCGGATGGTGGGCCACCGACCGCAACCGCCTGGGCGACTCGATCACCATCTACAGGTTTATTCCACGCGAGATGCGTGTCAACTACCCTGCCGATACCGCAGGACTCGCCAGACTGGCTATAATAAGCGATTTCCGCGCCACTCAACAGCCCGGAGCCGACTACTCGGGTCTGCTCGCACGCGCGTCAGACAACGGCGACTCCGGCCGATCCACGGCCTTCACCATAGCCATAGGCTCAAAGATCTACCATGATCTCAACGATTTCCGTACAAGCCGTGGCCGCACACTCATGACACAGATCATAGGCACACGTCATAAACTCGACCGCACACTGACCGATCTCGAAGCCTTGCGTCGCCGCTATGCCGCAGGCGAAAAGACCCTATCACGGCAGATACTTGACTCGGAGGCGACGGCCGGATCCCTGCGGAGAGAGATCAGACATCTGACCGACCAACTCGCCGAAGCCGAAAAATAAGCTCCGGGGAAGAGCCGACAGACACAAACCGGTGCCTGACACACTGACGATCAAAACAATTCAAACCTGATTTCAAATTATCAATAACGAACTATATTAAAAACCAAATAAAATGAGGCAAAAATTACATCCACCTTAGATTATTTGAGAATGGTCTTGCCGCAGTCCGCTCTTGGGGGCGGTTTAGGCCGCCCCCGCCGCTCGGGCATCCCC
>NZ_PUED01000143.1 GCF_003024925.1 Paramuribaculum intestinale | reverse complement strand
GGCGACAGGAATCGCTTGATATGTGCGCAGGTGATTGTCGGCTCCACGATCTGATCGATAAGCCGGTCGCCGTCCCACAGGGCCACCTTGGCGGCCGAGTTGCCCTGATCTATGGTGAGGTTGAGTGACATTTCGCCGCAAAATTAACAAATTCCACTGAATTATGCCTCTTTATGTGGGCAGTGTCTGTGCGTGCCGTGGGCTTTTAACTCTTTTTACCCTTACCCGAAGCCTGCCTTGCGGCTCTTGGGAGCATCAGCGAGGCGTAGACCTCAATGGCGCCTCCGGCGAGTGTAAAGGCCATCCAGTCGGTCTGCCTCGGATACCAAAACATAAAGAAAGCTCCGACTCCGAACATGATGGCGGCCCACAGCTCGAGACGGACGAGGCGGCGCACCCTCAGATCGGGCGACGGTGATTTGGCGCAGGCGCGTCCGGCTATAGCCATTACGGCTCCGGCCGCGTATATCCACCGGTAGAGCTCCTGGGATATCTTCAACAGCGGCATAGCGGTGGCCGCGAACACGAGGAGCAGTCCGGCCACGGCGATCCATTGCGCCCAGGGGCGCTGAGATAATGTATTGTTCATTCTACAAGGAATATGTCTTCATTGGGACGCTGCATGTGGTATTGCTCCCTGACGATACGTTCCATCGTTTCGGGATCTGTGCGCAGCCTTTCGTTGAGCGCCTCGTAATATCGCAGTGTGTCGTAGTTGGCGGCGATCTCGGCCTGCAGCCGGTCGATTTCCTTCTGGTAACGGTAATTGTCGAGAATCGAATTATCGTTGAAGAAGAGCACGTAGACGAGCACTCCCGTCATCAGCACGAAGGGGAGATTGACGTAGCGTCGGGTCCAGCTCCATAGGTCGGTCAGTCGTTCGCTCATATCGGGTCGTGGGCAGTGTGTTACAGGAAACATGCAGTCTGCAGCCGTCGTGCGGCATGCTTGATGCTGCAAAGTTACATATAAATCGCGAAAACGCGGTCAGTGGCATCGTCTAATTTTATCATCCTTACAAACACACGGAGATGCAGTCTGCACAGACTTTGCGCCGGTGGGCGAAAGTGAATGAACTTTAGGTATTTTATTCAACAATTTTTACTTAACTTTGCGGCGCGCCGGGCAAATAGCCTGCGCACCATGAAACAAAGAACAATCAATCACAGTGCAATTGCAAGCAAAAGCATCATGACAGAAGAGACAAAAGTGCGGGCCATGGACAAGGTGGTGGTCCGCTTCTCGGGCGATTCGGGCGACGGCATGCAGCTCGTTGGCAATATCTTCACCAACGTGTCGGCCGGCATCGGCAACCAGGTATCGACCTTCCCCGACTATCCGGCGGAAATACGCGCTCCGCAGGGTTCGCTCGGCGGCGTATCGGGATTTCAGGTGAGTGTGGGCACGGGTGTGCACACCCCCGGCGACCAGTGCGATGTGCTGGTGGCGATGAATCCCGCCGCTCTCAAACAGAACTGCCGCTACGTGAAGGATGGCGGAGTGATCATAGTCGACATAGACTCTTTCAAGCAGGCTGATCTTGACAAGGCCAAATTCACCACTACCGACCCGTTCGGCGAGCTGGGCATCCGCGCCCAGGTGCTGGAGGTGCCGGTGACCACCCTCACCAAGGCAGCCCTGGCCGACAGCGCCCTCGACAACAAGAGCGTGCTGAAATGCCGCAATATATTCTGTCTGGGCCTCGTATGCTGGCTGTTTGACCGTCCGCTGCCTGCCGCCGTGCATTTCCTTCAGAAGAAATTCGCGAAGAAACCGGCTATATTCGAAGCCAACGAGAAGGTGATCCATGCCGGATATGACTACGGCTCAAACATCCACGCCACCGTCTCGACCTACCGCATAGAGTCGGAGCCCGCACGCAAGGGCGTCTATACCGACATCAACGGCAACACAGCCACAGCCTGGGGTCTGATCATGGCTTCGGAAAAGAGCGGACACCCCCTCTTTCTGGGCAGCTATCCCATAACCCCCGCGACCGACATACTCCAGGAGCTTGCCAAGCGCAGGGATCTGGGCGTAAAGGCTCTGCAGATGGAGGACGAGATAGCCGGGGTGTGCTCTGCGATAGGCGCCGCCTTCGCGGGCAATCTGGCCGTGACGTCGACCTCGGGTCCGGGTCTGGCACTAAAGAGCGAAGGCATAGGCCTGGCGATGATAGCCGAGCTGCCGCTGGTGGTGATCGACGTGCAGCGCGGCGGCCCCTCCACCGGCCTTCCGACCAAGACCGAACAGACCGACCTCATGCAGGCTCTTTATGGCCGCAACGGCGAAAGCCCCGTGGCTGTAGTGGCTCCGGCCACTCCCACCGACTGCTTCACCATGGCATTCGAGGCCTGCCGCATAGCCATAGAGCACATGACACCGGTGATATTGCTGACCGATGCCTTCATAGGCAACGGCTCGTCGGCGTGGCGGATACCCGACGCCGACGAATATCCGGCCATCAATCCCCGCTACATATCGCCCGAAGCGGCTGCCGAAAGCGGCTGGAAGCCCTACAACCGCGACGAAGCCAGCAAGGTGCGCTACTGGGCCATACCGGGCACCGAAGGGCTCACCCACCGCATCGGCGGCCTTGAGAAAGACTATAATACCGGAGCTATCTCGACCGATCCGGCCAACCACGAGCGGATGGTCTACACCCGCCGCGAGAAGATAGCCCGCATAGCCGACGACATACCGGCTCTCGAAGTCATCGGCCAGCCGGGCGCCGACACCCTGCTTGTGGGCTGGGGAGGGACCTACGGCCATCTGCGCACCGCCGCCTCGGATCTTGCCAAGGAGGGCGCCGCGATAGACTTCGCCCACTTCCGCTACATCAATCCCCTGCCGGCCAACACCGGCGAGGTGCTGCGCCGCTACCGCCGCGTGATCGTGGCCGAGCTCAACACCGGGCAGTTTGCCGACTACCTGCAGTCGAAGTTCCCCGACGTGAACATCAGCCGCATCAACAAAGTCCAGGGCCAGCCATTCATGGTCAGCGAAGTGGCCGAGAAGGTGAAGGCCATCATGGACGAGAACCGTTAAGTAACCCAAATCAAGACAGAAGCAATGGACAACACTGCATACAATCCCGCTGACTACAAGAGCGACCAGCCGGTGCGCTGGTGTCCGGGATGCGGCGACCACGCCATACTCAACTCGCTCCACAAGGCCATGGCCACCATAGGCGTCGCTCCTCACATGACGGCCGTCATCTCGGGCATCGGATGCTCGTCGCGACTCCCCTACTACATGAACACCTATGGCTTCCACACGATCCACGGACGCGCCGCCGCCATAGCCACCGGCTTCAAGGTGGCCAATCCGGAGATGACCGTATGGCAGATCTCGGGCGACGGCGACGGCCTCGCCATAGGCGGCAACCACTTCATCCACGCCGTGCGCCGCAACATAGACATCAACATGCTGCTGCTCAACAACAAGATCTACGGCCTCACCAAGGGACAGTATTCGCCCACGAGCGCACGCGGCTTCGTGTCGAAGACCTCGCCCTACGGCACGACGGAGGATCCGTTCATCCCTGCGGAGCTGGTGTTTGGCGCACGCGGCAACTTCTTCGCACGCAGCATCGACGTGGAGCTGCAGATCTCGCAGGAGGTGCTCACCGCCGCCGCACGCCACAAAGGCACAAGCGTGGTGGAGATACTTCAGAACTGTGTGATATACAACAACGGCATACACAACTTCATCACTGACCGCGAGCACCGCGCCGAGCGCACCATACACTTGGTGGATGGCCAGAAGATGCTATTCGGCAAGAACAACGAGCGCGGAATAGTGCGCGACGGCTTCCTGCTGAAGGCTGTGGAGCTTGGCACCGACGGCTATACGATAGACGACGTGCTCACACACGACGCCCGCTGCCAGAGCAACTTCCTGCACCAGCAGCTGGCGATGATGGACGGCACCGACCTGCCGCTGGCCATCGGCGTGATACGCGACGTGGAGGCTCCGGTCTACAACGAGGAACTCGACCGTCAGGTGGAGGAGGTCAAGGCCGCCCATGGCTTCGACTCGCTGCGCTCCATGATCATGGCCGGCGAGACATGGGAGGTGAAGTGAGCGGCAGACGGTATCAGCATGTCATATCCAAAACATAATACAATACCCGCACGTTATAATAATCAAGCAACCATCAACACTCAACCATCATGAACATATTCAAGGCTATAACTCTTGGCACCGCAGTGGCAGTAATGGTCGGCGGCTGCACATCGAACAAGAAGTACACGGCACTGCAGAACCGCTACGACGAGCTGTCGAAAGACTACAACGCATCGCAGGTGGCCCTGGCCGAGAGCCGCGCCAACGCGCGCAGTCTGGAAACTCTGCTCGAAGAGGCCCGCCGCAACAATGCGGATCTGAAGCGCAACTACGAGCAGATGCAGGGTTCGCTCAACCAGAGCCTGCTGCAGAACCAGCAGGGATCGATCAACATATCCAAGCTCGTGGACGAGATCAACGCATCCAACCAGTATATCAAGCAACTCGTGCAGGCCAAGTCGAAGAGCGATTCGCTCAACATGGTGCTGACCAACAATCTGACCCGTTCGCTCTCGCGCGAAGAGCTCAAGGAGGTGGACGTGAAGGTGCTCAAGGGAGTGGTGTATATCTCACTGGCCGACAACATGCTCTTCAAGTCGGGCAGCTATGAGGTGAACAGCCGCGCCATGCAGACCCTGTCGAAGATAGCCAAGATCATCAAGGACTACGGCGACTACGACGTGCTCGTAGAGGGCAACACCGACAATGTGCCCATCAGCCGCACGAATATCCGCAACAACTGGGATCTCTCGGCTCTGCGCGCCTCGTCGATCGTACAGGTGCTTCAGAACGACTTCGGTGTCAATCCCGCGCGCCTCTCGGCTGCCGGACGCGGCGAGTACAACCCCATCGCCGACAACGATACCGACCTTGGCCGCCAGCGTAACCGCCGCACGGAGATCATCGTGACTCCCAAGCTCGACCAGTTCCTCGATCTGATCGACAAAGCTCCCGAGACCGACGACTCCGCGGCCAACGGCAACTGATCCGCGCGATAAACAACCATATAATGGCGATGTGTCGAAATTATGAATTTTGGCACATCGCTTTGTTTTATATACGGACATAGAGAAGAGAGAGAGGAGAGAAATCAGGAAGTCAGAATGATCAAGATGGCACTAATCCGAATGCCCGGGTTATGACCCGGATGGATCATGATGACACAATAAGACGAAGCTGCGTCGCAAAATCACGACACTGCTTCGTCATTATGGGATATCATTGCCTTTCAGGCAAAGGCGGGATTATCTCTTTTCCGGTTCGTTGAGTTCATAGAATCGAACCCAGTCGACAAGCATCTCGATAGGAAGACCAGCGGGGTCGACCGCACCTACCCAATTGCCACCGAGCTGCATGTCGATCAGCAGGTAGTAGGGAGCCTCGGGGAAAGGGAACTGACCCTCAAGTTCAGTCTTTATGCGGGGATATGTGAATGTGTGGGTGTCATTGATGAAGAAACTGAGTGAATCGTCATACATTTCCACGGCATACACATTGTAGTCGTCAGGTTTGATCGTGCCGGTGCTGTAATGAGGCGGCTCGTTGTCCTTCTTAAGCTCGAGAGTGTAATATGAATGAACGGTCTGATATGCGAAAGTGTCGGCGCTGAGGCGTTCCATTATGTCGATTTCGCCTCCCTTAGGCCACTGGCTGTTGGGATATGCGGGATCGGGAAGCATCCATATTGCAGGCCATGAGCCCTGGCAGTGGCCAAGCTTCGCGCAAATTTCGATTCTGCCATTGCCGAACGATTTCTTTCCCTTGGTATATACTCCACCGGTAAGATATGCGGCCGTATCGGCCGATCCCTCATAGTTCCTGATGCCGTGCAGCACCAGATTGCCGTCGCGCATGGAGTAAACCGTGTCCTCGGTTGTCATGTAGTTGTTCCAGTCGGATTCGCCGCGCGGTATGCGCACCCATACATTTGTATCGAGGCTCTCACCGTCGAAGGTTTCCTCCCAGACGAGATTCCATTTCTCGGGAGCCTCAGCCTTTTTCTGGCTACACGACACAGTCGAGCCTATAGCCATGATCGCCGCAGCAGCAGTAAAAAGAAGTTGTTTCATCTTACACAATGATTCGGTAAAATTTGAGGTTGTTCAGTCTTGGCTAAGCCGCTAACTGAGCCAACCGATGATTTATTTTCTGAATTATTTTGAGATGCGGAGATTTTCCGCAAGTCGAAATAATTGTTGAGGC
>NZ_PUED01000142.1 GCF_003024925.1 Paramuribaculum intestinale | reverse complement strand
GGTTTATGCTTATCGAGAATATGACCTTGGTGAGATGGTCTATATCGGCATGGTCGTAATAAAACCTCTGGTCAATACCTTGGCAGTATATGTTTTTGATAAGGTTGGGAATGTCAGTACGCATATAGCCGTGGGTCTTGAATGAACCGGGCATATGCGCCTTGGCCCAGTGGATGAGTCTTCTGCCGCTACCCTCGAAGTTGGTCAGGTCAGCTATAAGAGAATCAAACTGACGGGTCCTGAGCATCTTTTTTGCTTCGGTGATATTGTTTACGGTCTCGAAAGCATCACCGAATTTTCGCAATGTCTTCGAGTAATCGGCAATGCTCTCATCCGACGCGCTGTACAGCAATATTTTCTGCACCCCGTGGCAGTCTGAGGCAGGTTCTTGTGGGATTGTCTTGCGGGGACGTGACATTTATGGAATTTATATATCTGTTAAATCATACTATTGCATTTAAAGAGAAACAACTCTAACAATCAAATAGTTGTCCGCCATAATGATTTTAACATTCAGATTGATTCACATAATAAAAGTGTAGTCAGATGTGTTTTTGAATTTTTAGTGTCACTTTGTAACACCTTAACAGACAGAATAAAATACAAACACATCCAGCCGCTGTCGTGTTTGGATTTCGCAAACGGGCGACAAATTAGTCCGCCGGATTAAGGTTACTTCAAAAACTATGGATATGACATTCACCCTCCTGAAAACCCGGTTCTTCCTGAATCTTGAAGACGGGAATGAAACCGACATGAAAGCGCACTATGAGGATATGCGCTCCATAATCGTCTCATTCGTCCACAGTTCGCTGAACTGGCGTGAGATACATACCGGACTTACCATGTTCATCTCGGAAGTCTCCCATATCATCGGAGACACCATCGGGAAGAAACTAAGGGGATACGCGGCCCGTATCCTTGAAATAGCCAAGGGGCTGCTTCGACAGCTGGAACTCTTGGTGGAAAATGGCGTCACGGTGTCATGCGAGACCGGTGAGCCGAAGTGCGAGGAATCACCGAAAGTTGAAAAGAAGGTCAAGCTCTCATCTAAATACACCGCTGTATGTGAAATCATCAATATGGTAATCTCCATGAAGATGATCAACGGCGGCAATATAACGAGCAATGAGATTATCACTCGTGTGCATCGTCTGTTCGGTCTGGACTATTCTTCGGATAAATACTACAAGACCAGAGGCGAAATCATACGCAGATGTCCCGAAGACGGAGACAGGGCATATTTCCTGATGTCAGCTGTCAGAACGCTTAACAGCGAGTATGCCAACGCATAATCCACGGTTCAACTACCGAATACAACCGATAAAACAGACGAATTTCATGATGTTCTGATATGGCATGAAAGGTAATCAGTTGAAATCCAGCAATAATATCATGTCGAAAAATAATTTGAAAATTTATGTTTCGGTACTACCGGATTACTCTATTAACCGCCGGATTTTTACCCGCTAACTTTGCAACATCAAACCAAAAGAACCCCAAAATATGGATATGACAAAACCACCTCCACAACCACCGGTCAACGCCCAGCCATATCAGAAATGGATAATGGACACATTTGGAGTAGCATTATTCCTGTTGTCAAAAATCGCCAACTCTCTGGCTGAACTGGTGTCCAAGACAAACCGTGTGCGGCTTAGCTACAAAGGCAAGACCATAATAATGGTGCAGGACATAGCGATAGGTCTTAACCTGAGTACAAGAACAATAAAACGCTACCGCAGCGATGAGAAACTGAAATATTATATCAGTCTTGACGGACATACGGTATTTACCACCCAGGAACAGTTCGATGAATTTATCGAAAAGAACTTCGTCCATTCCGATGACCCGAGAGCCACCGATATAAAGGATAGAATCAAACAGAACGCCAATAAAGGCGTAAACTCAAAAACAAAATAATTTATGGAACAACTCCAAGACCAGGAGGTGCTGATTGCCCGCAACAACGAGACGGGACAGGTAGGCGCGGTCGTCGGTCAGAATCCCGACGGCACCCCGAAGATGGCAGACGCAAAGACTGCCAAGTTGAGCGACCTCGTTAAGTTCAACAAGGGGCAGAACCCCCTCGAAGCGTTCATGTCAAACTTCATCCGTCAGGCAAAGAACCCCTCTCTGTTCGGATTCTTCAAACTCCCCGCCGACCGCTATGACGCCATTGCTCCCGCAATGGCCGACCTTATCCAAGACCCGGTGTCAAACGGCGAGATGCTCAAACCTTACGAAGTAGATGTGAAGTCTGTGGCTCAGACGCAATCGCAAGAACAGACCCCGGTGCAGGAACCGGAGGTAAACCCTCAGCCCGAGCCTGACAATGTACAGAGCCAACCGGAGGCGGCAGTCACGGCGATTAAGGCAGCTCCTATCGACCCCAACAAAATTGATTGGGCAACCATCGAAAAGGAGTGGGGCGTGACACGTCAGCAGCTCGAACAGAACGGAGACCTCCGGCAGATGATTTACAATCACAAGTCTCCGAATCTCGTCCGAATTGCCCCCGTGCTCGATGGACAGCGCATAGAGGCGGATGCCAAACTTTCGTTCAAGCATAATCCTGACGGAAGTATCACTCTTTCGCCCCATTTCATGAAGAGTCGTCCCAATCTTGAACAGGAGTATCGTGGCTATACATTCACAGAGCAGGACAAGGCTCAGCTGCGCAAGACCGGCAACCTCGGTAAAGCCGTTGACCTCGTTGACCCGAAGACAGGAGAAGTACAAAAATGTATTGTCAGCCTTGACAAACTGACCAACGAGATTGAGAGCCAGACGGTGGATGGCACCTATATAAAGCCGAAAATCGCCAATATCGAGCTGACAATGAGAGAAATCGGAATCCTGAAAAACGGTGGCATTCTGCCCAAGAAGTTTGTAGAACTCGCCGACGGTCGAAAATTCTATGCTGACCTTCAGTATAGCGTCGAGAAGCGCGATGTCGGATTCAATTCCGAACCTTACCGCAAGGAGAATCAGGAACTCCGCAATAAGGATGCTCAGACCCAGGCACCTGAAGGTGACAAGCAGACACAGGGCAACTGGCTCGACAAGGACGGCAACATCAAGCGTCTGCACCAGTGGTGCAAGATTCCGCTGGACGAGCAGAAACAGGCCGACTACATGGCCGGCAAACTTGTCCGTGTAGGAGAAAGCAAGGATAAGTTCGGCAACGACTGCATCATCTATGTTCAGTTTGACCCGCAGAAGGGGCAGCCGGAGACCACCCGCGAATATCCTGACCGCAGCAAAGTCGTCGGCATCGCCGAGGAAAGCAAGACTCAGCTGTCCGTCAACAACGACGGTCAGACCAACGAGGCGACAAAGAATATCCGAGAGCCGCTCCGTAAGGGTCAGACTGAACCCAACAACGAGACCCAGCAGAAGGAGCAAAAGAAGTCCAAAGGTCCCAAAATCTGATCTCACCACTATCCGCAATATTGAAATAATCTGACTGCCGCTATGTCGCGTGCGCAAGCGATATTTCCGGTATCCCTCCCGCCCGACATGGGGAGGTCGCGAACTCCCCGTGTCATTCATCCACCACTCAATCCGAGATTCATCTCTCTCCAAGGTTGCAACCGGCGACCGCTCAAAAAAATATTCACCCTCAAAAAATACTGACATGAAAGTCATAATTACAGAAACCACCGCCGTGGCTTCCGCCATCGCTCGCGCCCTCAACGTCAACAACAAAGTATCCGCTCCCGGCGTTTTCTACGACGCCAAGACAGCCGTCATCACTGTCCCCAAGGACTTTATCGCGCCCTATGGCGTCGGAGTACTCCCTGGCAAGGACGCTCTCCCCATAGTGCCTGAGCGATACTCCTACGGCCTGCGCGTCACACGTGGCGAACCCGGACGCAACGGTATCTCCGCCGAAGATCAGGCATACGCCGATTATATCGGAGATCTCATCCGCGGCGGCAGGGAAGTGGTTTTCGCTTCCGACGGTGGTGCCGACGCGCAAGGCAGGTTCTCCAATATCTGCCGATTCTTCAAGGTCGGCGCACCCACAAGCAGAATGTGGGTGACACGTCTGGAGAAAAAAGCACTGAAACGAGCCTACGAAACCCGAGTCCGCGGTCGTGCCATGTACAATCTCGCCCAGTCCGGTCTTGTCGCGATGGCAATGAATGAGGCGTTCAAATACAACGTGACCGAGGCATACCGCGCCATGTTCCCCCGGCTCGTAGATCCTGTCTGCCGTCAGGATATGCTTATCCTTGCCGTGGCCAACAGCTATCTCCGTGATGATGCCGCCGCGCGTACGGCTCACGAAGTGGTCACCACTCATTCGCTCATGGTCAGCGGAGAGGTGCTCGGTCAGACGGTGAAGTTCTATCCGACAACAACCTATGCTTCTAAGGAAGACTGTGCCAAGGCACACGAAGCTATCACTACACCTGGGAATCTCACATCCACCTGCTTGGAGACAGACGACGAAATCAGCGAGGCTCCGGCACTCTACACACTCGCCACATTGCAGGCCGATGTCTGGTCCCGTCTGTCAATGCCATTCGCAAAGACCCGTGACATTGCAGAGCGTCTCTTTCTGGACGGGCTTATATCGTCGCCCTTCACCAATAATCCCAAGCTCCCGGAATCCATGCGGGGATACATCCTCAAACGCTGCCGCTGGGCAAAGGGTTATCCCTTCGCCGCTGACGAGGAAGTGCCTCACACTCACGGCATCATAACCACCGGC
Organism: Paramuribaculum intestinale; assembly: GCF_003024925.1. Classification (GTDB taxonomy): domain Bacteria; phylum Bacteroidota; class Bacteroidia; order Bacteroidales; family Muribaculaceae; genus Paramuribaculum; species Paramuribaculum intestinale. Next base: position 1,552 of record NZ_PUED01000142.1, on the reverse strand, counting down.
AAGAAACCTTTCATGCCCGACACTGACACACAGGCGGTATATGACATCATCGCAGAGCGTTTCGACGCGGCCATGACCGGTGCGACGGTGTCAACCGAGCTCGTCATCGGCATGGAAATCGACGGCACACCCTTCTTTGGCACTATGCCTTGGTTCTGCTGCGACGAGGTCCCCTCCTCGGTAGAAATCAGGATAACGGGTAAATCCTGCTTTACCCATAAGAGCAAGGCGCCTGAGCCTCCGAAGATGAACGACCTGCTCGGTGTGATGGCGACACTGATGCGCAAACTTTCCGACCGCTTCAATCCCGGTATGCCGTTCAGCGCGGACAGCCATGATGTCACCGATGCCCTGGACCGTCTCCGCAACAACGGTTTCATAATCGACGTATGCGGGGAGCCGGTAATCTCCGCCGATGGCAGGCTGCTTCTGGCAACATTCGACGAGACCTATGCGCTGGAGAACCTTCTCGCGGATCAGGTAGAGGCAGAACGCCTCTATGCGAATCGCAAGATGAGCAAGGGCGGCGCGAAACTGATGGCTGAGTTCGGCAAGCGCATCTATGACAAGACCGAGCAGCTCATCAACGACAGCCGTCTGTTCAGAACCACTCCCGACACTCACGTGTGTCCTATATGCGGCCGACACTCTGTGCTGCGCTATCCCCGTGTCATGAAGTGCCACGTCTGCGGCTTCACCATGCCCTTGCAGTTCATGGGGCATAAGTTCAGCGAGAAGGAGATACACCATCTGCTGACCCACCGCTACACTTCGACAATCCCCTTTGTCAACCGACGCGGCCACGAGTTCTATGATGCCGTGGTGATCGGCAAGGGCAAAGGACTGGAATTTGCTCCGGTCATGGCGAAAATATATTGAAAACCACTGCCGATTGGAAATAAATCACTAAATTCGCAATCGAATCGCAGTCATGAATTATTCTGATTGTGGATTTAGTGGTGGCCGACGGGAGGGATCCCGTCGGCTTTTTCAATTGGAAACTTCCTGAAATTCACAAAAATGGAAGTAGTACAGATTGAAAAAGAGGTGCTTGACATGATGTTTGAGCGTATGGCATACCTCCATGACATGATACACACGCTGTTTGACAGATTGCGGGATAAAAAACCGAGAGACTGGCTTACTCTGGAGGAAACCGCCGAAATCCTGAATATCTCGACAAGGCAGGTGCGCAATCTTCAGAACGGTGGCAGAATCGGTTTCATACGTCATGGGAGAAAATGCTGTTACAAGGCAGAGGATGTTTACGCCATCATAATAAAGTCACTATGTTTGCATCAGATTAGCTGACGGGGCGCTCAACGGGGGCTGTCTGCCCCCTTGCCGCTAAGGCTTTCCCCCGAGAGGAGTGAGGAGAAAAGATAGACGTAAGGGCAATTGCATGTAAATTTGTAAAAGCAAAATACATTAACAGCAAAACCGATACGTCTATGGTACAAAGTAACAAAAAAGATTTCAGCGGACAAAATATCTCTATTGGTATTGACGTCCATCTGAGAACATGGAGTGTCACGGTGCTCACCCCCTCTGG
>NZ_PUED01000141.1 GCF_003024925.1 Paramuribaculum intestinale | reverse complement strand
GACTACGACACAATAAAGCGAGCCGACTATACCGTAAAGATACCCATGTATCACGGCGTCGACTCGCTTAACGTGGCCGCTGCAAGCGCAGTGGCATTTTGGGAATTGGCCTCACATTGAGGCGTACTGTTCTATTGTCGGACTTTTGACATCGACGCCATATTGGGCGGCACGATGCATTATAGCCTTGGCCAGACGTGGTTTAAGATCTTCAGGACAATACCTGAAGTAGGCCTCTGCCGCTCTCACGTGCGCAGCATCAGGCATAGGATATTCACGCCTTTCGGGAAGTCCGAAAACATCGTCGGGAAGCTCATGCTTCTCTTCGTATGACAACCTGTCGTCCATGATACCAATCGTCAAAGACCGATACGTACACCCACCTGAAGCAGGCCCTGCGCGCCGAAACCAAGTTCGCCGAACATCGAGACATTTCTTGACAGCCCTACCTGCGCCCCAAGAGGTGACGCCTGAAAAGCAAAGTATCCATCGTTATGATCACCGTTTTCCGTACCGACATGCGTTATATCGGCACCCACTCCGAGATGAGCGTACAGCGTGACGATACTGTTGCGCCAGTATTCATAGCGCGCGTTGAGCATGATCACATGATAGTAAAGATTGGGACCATCATGTTTGTAACTCGATGACGAGAACGAGTACGACGGACCGACCCACAGCTTGGGAGCCACCTTGAAGTTCACACCGGCGGTCAGTGCGCCCCAGGCATTCTTGACGCCACCGCCTTTGTGCATATTGGTGGCGTCCATCTGAGTATATCCGCCATAGCCCACTTGAATTTCAGGACTTTGTGCCGAAGCCGCCATCGAAATACCCAATACGGCAGCCAGACTGATCAGAAACTTCTTCATAATGTCTTGTTTTATGTTTTTAATATAATATTGGGGTTTGATACCATAAAAACACGTGCGGAAGAAAATTGTTGGATAGAAAAACACTAACTTTGCATCCGATGGAAAAGATACAGAAGACCAATGCGGCACGTCTGCTCGACCGCGCCCACATAACCTACCGCCTTATACCGTATGAGGTTGACGAGAGCAACCTCGCGGCCACCCACGTGGCTGAAAGCCTCGGCGAGGATATAGGCCGGGTGTTCAAGACCATCGTCCTGCGAGGCGATCGCACCGGATATTTCGTTTGCGTGGTGCCGGGCGATGCGGAAATCGATCTCAAGAAAGCAGCCAAAGCCATAGCCGACAAAAAAGCAGAGCTCATACACATGAAAGATCTGCTGCCCCTCACCGGATATATCCGAGGAGGATGCTCTCCCATAGGTATGAAAAAAGCCTTTCCGACCATCTTCCATACGACAGCGCTCGACCATAGCGCCATCTATGTCAGCGCCGGACAGCGCGGCCTGCAATTCGAGATCGCCCCGGCCGATCTGATAGCTTTCACACACGGCATTACGGCAGATGTGATCAAATCAAACGACGAAGAAACCTAACAGCTATGAACAACAGCATTGGAAACATATACCGGCTGACAAGTTTCGGCGAGAGCCACGGACCTGCAATTGGAGGCGTAATCGACGGAATGCCGGCAGGAGTAGCGATCGATACCGACGAACTGCAACGTCAGCTCGACCGACGTCGTCCCGGACAATCCGACATCACAACCCCACGCAAAGAGGCTGATCGGGTGAAGCTGCTGTCGGGCATTTTCGAGGGGGTCACCACCGGCACATCCATCGGTTTTATCGTCGAGAACTCCGATCAGCACTCATCGGACTACGACAATATGCGCCATCTTTTCCGGCCCTCCCATGCCGACTACACATACACTGCAAAATACGGCCTCCGCGACCATCGCGGAGGCGGACGATCGTCGGCACGCGAAACGATAGCGCGTGTCGTAGCCGGTTCACTCGCCCGGCAGGCTCTCGCTCCTGCCGGAATCACAATCAGCGCCTACACGTCGCGGATCGGCGATATTGCCATCGACCGTCCATATTCCGAGCTTGATCTGTCGCTGACCGAGACCAACGCGGTGCGCTGTCCGGACCCGGAGAAAGCCGCGGCGATGACAGAGCTTGTAAGGACGATAAGAAACGAGGGCGACACGATCGGTGGCATCGTAAGCTGTGTGATAAAGGGATGCCCGGCCGGACTCGGCGACCCGGTGTTCGGCAAACTTCAGGCTCGCCTTGCCTCGGCTATGCTCGGCATCAATGCCGCCAAAGGATTTGACTATGGCATGGGGTTTGATTGCGCAGGCATGCGTGGAAGTCAGGCTGCCGACCTGTTCACCACCCGTAAGGACGACGGGGCAATCCATACCCTCACCAACAACTCAGGAGGCATACAGGGAGGCATCTCCAACGGCATGGACATATATTTCCGTGTGGCTTTCAAACCGGTGGCGACGCTGCTCACCGAAATACCCACTGTCGATGACCGCGGACTGCCGGTAACGCTCAAGGCACGCGGCCGCCACGACCCATGTGTGCTACCCCGCGCAGTACCTATAGTGGAAGCCATGGCATCCATGGTGATATTCGACACATTGCTCGCCAACCGCTGCAGCAGGATATGAACCGGCATCCCTATCGCGACTTCGCCGACTTTCTGGCCGGACACTTCGCCTGCAAGATGCAGAAACTGACCATCGACGGCGGCCTCACATGCCCCAACCGCGACGGTACGCTCGGACGCGACGGATGTATCTACTGCAGCAACCGCTCTTTCACCCCATCGTATTGCCGGAGCACCATGAGCGTATCGGAACAGATAGATACCGGAAAACGGTTCTTTTCACGCAAATACCCCTCGATGCGTTATCTGGCCTACTTCCAGTCATTCACCGGGACGTATGCCGACTCTTCGGAACTGATAGCGCTATACAGCGAGGCTCTTGCGGCCGAAGGCGTTGACGGCCTTGTCATAGGCACACGTCCCGACTGCCTCAACACAGATCTGCTCGAATGGCTGTCGCATCTTGCACAAGAGAAGTTTGTCATGATCGAATTCGGAGCCGAGACATCACACGACATCACACTGCAACGCATCAACCGCTGCCATACATGGCAGGATGTGGTAGAGGCTGTGGAAAAGACCCACCAAGCCGGCATATTCACCGGAATCCACCTCATCAACGGGCTTCCGGGTGAAAACGAGGATATGATCATGCAGACGGTCGAAGCCATCAACAAGCTTCCGGTCGACGTAGTTAAATTTCATCAGCTGCAAGTAGTGCGCGGCACTCCCCTCGCCCGAATGTGGCAGGATGGCACTGCCGACATAGTCAGCTGGACAGCGCGACAATATGCCGAACTATGCGCAAGCATAGTCGAACGGTTGCGCCCCGACATAGCCATCGACCGGTTTGTATCGCAGTCGCCCGACGAACTGCTCATCACGCCACGCTGGGGATTGAAAAACCATGAATTCACAGCCCTTGTAATCAAAGCATTAAATCGCCGTAGAGAAAATTAACCGTATAATTTTTGTCTGTAATAAATAGAATTGCTAACTTTGCACCGTTGAAACGCTGCACACTGCTGAAGGCAGTCAAGGCAGTCGACAAGCCGCAATAGCTCAGTTGGTAGAGCATTTCATTCGTAACGAAAAGGTCGTGGGTTCGAGTCCCACTCGCGGCTCAAAACAAAAAAACTGGAAATCAATTGATTACTTCAATGATTTCCAGTTTTTTTGTTTTATATCAGCCGCCTTCAGGCCGATAACAAATCTGACGCATTTAGCATGACGATCAGATATGCACATAATGGTTGATCAGATGTGAATACGTAATAACTGATCAGATGTGAATGTACAAGACCCGATTGATCAGATGCGATGCCTGAAGTGGCACAGATCAATCATTATCGCGCGAAAGGGGGCGTAAACAAACATGCCGTCTGCAAAAACGAGTCTCAAAAAAATGTCAGCGGATAGAAGCCATGAACTCGGCGCGAAGTGCGGGATCGTCGGCAAAACGGCCGGATGTGGCGACAGTGACAGTAGCAGAGTCCTGCTTCTCGACGCCTCTCATCTTCATGCATAAGTGTTCGCCGGTGATGCTCACCATAACTCCATCGGTAGGGAGCACACGAGCCACAGCCTTGCAGATTTCATCAGTGAGACGCTCCTGAACCTGAAGCCGACGTGCATAAAGATCTACAATGCGTGCCAGCTTACTCAATCCCAATATCTTGCCTTTGGGAAGATAGCCCACCGATACATGTCCGTAAAACGGCAGTATGTGATGTTCGCACAACGAATGATACTCGATGTCGCGCACTATCACCATCTCGCGCTGCTGACATTCAAAGACGGCGTCGCCCACGGTCTGCTGCAGTGAGCGCCGATATCCGCCGGTGGCATACCATAGAGCTTTGGCGGCTCTTGCGGGGGTGCGCAGCAGTCCTTCACGCGATGGATCTTCTCCTATTATCTCGATTATCTGACGATAACACTCGGCGAGGCGTGCTATGGCCTCATCGTCGTCAAGACGTGGTGATTGATTGAGCATGTTGTCTTGTTCCATTACCTTGTCAAAGGTTCACACGATCGCGCACCACACGTATCTCTTTGCCATAAGAGGGAAACGCCTGCCTTATATCGTCGGCGGCAGCCTGAGCATCGCGCTGGGTGCGGAAATCTCCTACTTTCAGACGCCAGTAGGGTGATGTGTATGTGACATATGTACGCAATTCAGGAAAGCGTTCGCCTATGATGCGAGCCTTTGTACGGGCTTCGTTTTTGGCCGTGCGCTGATTATTGTCGGAAAACACCTGCACACGGAATCCGGCAGTCTTGGTGCGGGTCGCAGCGGAGTGTTCGGTAGTTTCCACTGCTTCGTCGGCGGCAGCCTTATTACTGTCGGCGGATTCAGTCTGCTGCCGGGCTATCAGCTTGCGCAGAGCCTCGGGCTGAACTATGGTGTTGACACCGTCGGCTGTAATATGGTCGACGATATCAGCGTTGTTCTGCGCGCGCATGACGAAGGTCGAAGCCGCGACAAGCGTTGACATGGCAAAAGCGCGCAGAGAGGTGGATGCGGTTGTTTTCATGCCGCAAAGTTACTACTTTTTCATAAATCAAGCCGTCTGTCGTAAGCGATTTTATAAACCGTGGACTTAAAATACAGTGAAACGGCTTGCAACAAAACAAGGAAACGTGCAGTGACAACTATGGCAACGCCATACGATATCTACATAAAAATCAAGACGCTGTGTCAAAATCCATATTCTGACACAGCGCCATTTAAGCTTTTCCGTTGCTTACCGCCTCAGATCAGAAAGCGGTGACAATGCCCATGAACGACTCGGCGTCGAGCGATGCTCCTCCGATAAGTCCACCGTCAACGTCGGGCTTAGCGAAGAGTGCGCGTGCATTCGAGGGCTTGCATGAGCCGCCATAAAGTATCGAAGTGTTATCGGCGATCTCCTTGCCATATTTACCGGCAATGACGCTGCGGATATGAGCGTGCATCTCCTGCGCTTGATCGTCGGTGGCAGTCTTGCCGGTTCCGATAGCCCATACGGGTTCGTAGGCAAGCACGAGCTTCGAGAATTCGGCGGCCGACAGGCCGAAGAGAGCGTCCTCTATCTGCGACTTTACGACGTCGAGATAAGAGCCGTTTTCACGCTGCTCGAGCACTTCGCCGATGCAGAATATCGGAGTGAGATTGTTGTCGAGCGCAAGAGCCACCTTTTCCTTGAGGGTTTCGGCGGTTTCACCATAATACTGGCGACGCTCCGAGTGGCCGAGAATCACGTAGGTAGCTCCGGTAGAGGCTACCATCGACGCGCTCACCTCACCGGTGTAAGCCCCGCTCTTGTGGTCAGCGCAGTTTTCTGCACCGAGTCCGAGCTTGGAGTCGATCACTTCATTGACAGGAGCCAGATGGGTGAAAGGCACACAGATCACTACATCGCACTCCACTTCGGCGTGCTTGAGAGCTTCGTTGACATCTTTTGCCAGGCCTACACCTTCCTGCAGGGTGGTGTTCATTTTCCAGTTGCCTGCTACGATTTTCTTTCTCATTATCTGTTTTTTAATAATATTGGATTTCTGACTGCGGAAATATTGTCATTTCCACTTGCAAAGTTAGCAATTAAAATCAAACCATCGGCTCATCTCGGCGAATAATTAGACGAAACATTGCAGGCGCAGCCGGTGTTATATCGTAAAGATGTGAAAAACGTCGATACTTAATCACGATGAGGCTATATACTAAAATACCTGCATTATACCTGATGGCAGCCGCGGCTATGACCTCGTGCAGCGACCTTATATATGACGGCGAATGTCCGCCACAGCAGCTCGACGTCAACTTTTTATGGTCAGAAGAGCAGCGGCCTGAAGGCATGACCGTATGGTTTTTCTCGACCGACGCAAACGGCTCGGATTACCGTTTCGACATAGCGTCGCCGGCCGGCGGCAAAGTGAGCCTCCCGGTAGGCAATTACAAGATGTTGACCGTCAACAACGATGCAAAAAACGTGGCTTTCACGCATGAGGATTCATTCGCTGACTACACAGCGAGTGTGGCCAAAGAGGATCACACCTGGAA
>NZ_PUED01000140.1 GCF_003024925.1 Paramuribaculum intestinale | reverse complement strand
GTCCGATCGTGACTGTAGAGGACGGAACAATCGACGGAGGTCTTGGCAGTGCCGTGCTCGAATGGCTTGCCGCCAAAGGCCACAACCTGCCAGTGGTGCGTATGGGTATTCCCGACGCTTTCGTTCCGCAGGGTACAGTCGAGCAGTTGCGGCGTCTGTGTCGCTATGATGCGGCCTCGATCGCAGAAACCATAACGAAACTCAAGAAATGAAAATCGTTATAGCGGGAGCCGGCGAGGTCGGATCACATCTGGCCAAACTTCTGTCGAAAGAGGAACAGGACGTGATTCTTGTCGATGCCGATGCCGAAAAACTGGCGGCGATCGATGCCAACTACAATCTGATGACCAACTGCGGTTCTCCGACTTCGTTCACTGTGCTTTCGGAAGCCGGAGTGGCGCAGTGCGATCTGTTCATAGCTGTCACCCCGTTCGAAACCACCAATGTCATAGCCTGCTCCATAGCTAAAAACCTTGGAGCAAAAAAGACAGTGGCGCGCATTGACAACTATGAGTTTATGGAACAGCGCAACAGCGCTTTCTTCAATGCTCTCGGCGTTAACAATCTGATCTATCCCGAATATCTGGCTGCAAAGGAGATATTGACTTCGCTCGAACGCACATGGGTGCGGACATGGTTTGACATCCACGACGGAGAGCTGACAGTGGTAGGCGTGAAGATCCGCGACAATGCTCCTCTGTGCGGCATGCAGCTGAAGGATCTGGCCGCTTCGGGACACAACTTCCATGTGGCAGCCATACGCCGCCGTAACGAGACGATCATTCCACGTGGCGATGACCGTATCATACACAATGATATACTATATTTCACCACGACACGCGACCATATAGAGAATATCCGCGAGATGTGCGGCAAGCGTCAGGTGAACATCCGCAAGGTGCTCGTGATGGGTGGCAGCCGCATAGCAGTGAGACTGGCGGCGATAGCAGGTGACAGATATAAGTTCAAGATCATTGATATCGACCGTCAGCGTTGTGTGAAACTCTGCGAGCGTTGCCCCGATGCAAAGATTGTCAACGGCGACGCGCGCGACATCGACACGCTCGACGAGGAGGGTATCGACGATATGGATGCTTTCATAGCCCTTACCGACCGGTCGGAAACGAATATACTCGCATCGCTGACCGCCAAGGAGCATGGTATAAAGAAGACTATCGCCGAGGTGGAGGATCTGCAGTTTATCTCGCCTGCTGAAAATCTCAACATCGGAACTATCGTCAACAAGAAGCTGCTCGCCTCAAGCACTATATTCCAGATGCTGCTGGCCACAGACTCATCTTCATCGAAGTTTCTCGCACTGGCCGATGCCGACGTGGCCGAGATCGAGGTCAGAGCAGGGTCAAAAATAACCCGCGGGCCGGTGAGAAGCCTGCGTCTGAGCCGTGATGTGACCATAGCCGGACTGATACGCGACGGACGAGGAATGCTTGTGACCGGCCAGACCGTGATAGAACCCGGTGACCATGTGGTGGTGTTCTGTCTGTCGGGTACAATACATAAAATCGAAAGACTTTTCGGATGAGCAGACAGCATATAAGGCTGACGACAATCAATTTCCCCATGGTGCTGCGTGTGGTGGGATGGCTTCTGATGATCGAGGGAGCGTTTCTTGTATTGCCTCTTATGGCATGCGCCGCATACGGTGAAACCGACATGGAGGCATTTGCCATAAGCGCAGTAGCGACAGCTCTGACGGGGTTGCTGATGACATTTGGCATCAGGCCTTCGCGCACTGACATGGGCAAGCGGGAGGGATTTCTGCTGACGGCGCTCGTATGGGTGTTTTTTTCAGCATTCGGTATGTTGCCGTTCATGCTGTGCAGTCATCCACTCGAATTAAGCGACGCCTTTTTCGAGGCTATGTCGGGGTTTACGACCACAGGAGCGTCGGCTCTGACTTCGGTGGAGATGTTCTCACACGGCATTTTGCTGTGGCGATGCCTGATGCAGTGGATCGGCGGCATGGGTATAATCCTGTTTACTCTCGCAGTGATACCGATGCTCAACCATTCGGGGGGAATGCAGATGTTCAATGCCGAAGTGACTGGCATAACCCATGATAAACTCCGCCCGCGCATATCGCAGACGGCCAAAGGGCTGTGGTTTCTTTATTTTCTGCTGACGGCGATACTCACCCTGTTGCTGTGGATAGGGCCGATGGATTTTTTCGACAGTCTGTGCCATGCGTTCTCGTCGATCTCCACAGGCGGATATTCAACCCGCGACGACAGTATCGGAGCATGGAATTCGGCCTATGTGAAACTGGTGATCACGATATTCATGTTTCTCGGCGGTGTGAACTTCGGATTGATGTATAAAGCGATGCATGGCAATCTGAGGTGTTTCTGGCGCAACGACGTGTTCAAGGCCTACATACGTATTATTCTGGTGTTCTACATCTTTTTTGTCATAGCCATAGTGGGAAGGGGGCAGGTGACGGATTTAAGCTCATTCACGCTCGATCCGTTGTTTCAGATCATCTCCACCATTACATCGACAGGCCTGACGGTGAATAATTTTGAGAGCTGGGGAACTTTTGTGCTCGCTCTTTTGTTTCTGCTTATGTTTTTCGGTTCGTGCGCCGGATCGACAAGTGGCGGCGCCAAGATAGACCGTATACTGTTTCTGCTTAAAAACAGTGGCAACGAGGTGTATCGCTGCATACATCCCAACACAATGATGAGCGTGCGCATAAACGACAAGGTGATCGCGCCCGATGTGGTGTCGAAAGTGATAGCTTTCCTATGTATCTATGTGATGATCATAGCGGCGGGGGGTATACTTCTGACAGCTTTCAATATCCCTTTGGTGGATGCGTTTTTCTCGTCGTTCTCGTGTGTCAGCAATACGGGACTCGGCACAGGTGTGACCGGATACGGAGAGTCGTATGCCATAATACCCTCTTCGGGAAAATGGGTGCTGTCGCTGCTGATGCTTACCGGACGACTTGAAATATTTACCGTGCTGCTGCTGTTCACTCCGGGATTCTGGCGTAAATGAGCCGACAGAGGTCGGTTCTGGCATGGTTTTTGATGTATCCATGACCGAAAACAAGCTATGCCTGAACACCAAATCACAGGCCTAAAAACAAGAAAATCCAATATGTCAGACAGCTCTCTCAAAACTCTCCACGATAATATCTCCGATCTCATCTCGCGCCGCCGTCTGGCGCAGGCGATCGACCAGGTAGAGGCAACTCTGTCGGTGTACAACGCGCCTTGGCAGCTGCGTGAACGGATAGAGAAACTACGCACCGATTACGGTTATCTGCGGCGGTATGCGCTCGACGGTGTGGCTGATCCCGGCCGTACGTCACTTTACGATGCCATAGCGTCGCAGCTTCTCGGGATGACCGACGAGGTGATACGTGCCTCGCGGACGGCCGATTCGCCACGGCTCTACTTCTCTACGCTCCGATATGAGAACATGCAGCCCGATTCGTCGATCACGTCGCTGTTGGAGCGCTATACTGAAAATGTCAGAAAGACGGGCCTGGCTCTGTTTGGCGGGATGGATAATGCCGCCGATGACCGGTCGATGCGCGACGTGCAGGAGAAACTCGCTTCGCGTCTGTTCGCCCTTCTCTGGGTGACTCATCCGCTGTCGGACGCCGATGCGGCAGCCATAGAAGGTTTTATCTGCGATCCGACTGTCGGTCGTGGAATCAAACAGCAGCTGATATCGTCGCTGATGCTTGGCGCGCTGGAGATATTCGATGCGGCACGGCTCAGGATCATGCTTTCGATATATTACCGAAGCGGAGAAATATCGGCCGAATTGCGGCTGATAGCTCTTGCGAGTCTGCTGATAGCCATGTGGGGCAACCGCGGGCGACTGTCAGACCGCCGGCTGGCCGACATGCTTGCTGCGGCGTCAGAGTTGCCATCATGGACTTCGGATCTCCGGATGGTGTTCGTGAGATTGCTGAAGGCGACTGATACGGAGCGGATCACCGGGAAGATGGAGCGTGAGGTGATACCCGACATGATGAAAATCAAGCCCGAACTCGACCGCAAGATAAAGGAGCTTAAGGATCTGTCGGATCTCGAGGGCGCGATGGAGGAGAATCCCGAGTGGGAGGAGGTGTTCGAGCGCAGCGGTCTGGCCGAGAAACTCCGCGAACTTAACGAGCTGCAGAGCGATGGCGGCGATGTGATGATGGTCACTTTCTCGCGGCTTAAGAATTTTCCGTTTTTCTCGGATCCGGCCAACTGGTTTCTTGTGTTTGACAAGGATCATTCGTCGATCAGTTTTTTTGACGCTCCCGAAGCCGATGCGCTCAAAGAGCTTGTGGCTGAAATGCCGTATCTATGCGACAGCGACAAGTATTCGATGATGCTGTCGATGAACAGTATTCCCGAGCAACAGCGGGCCATGATGATGCAGCAGTTCAGGGCCGGCAATATCAATTTTGCGGAGATAACCGCATCGTCGTTGCGTCCGGAGGCTGAAAGGGCCGAGAGTGAAGTGAACCGGTATATACAGAATCTTTACAGGTTTTTCAATCTTTTCAGGCGCAAGAACGAATTTACCAATCCGTTTGCCGGATTTATAAATCTTCCTGAAATAGATGAGCTGTCGGAGTGGTTTGACGATGCTGTATTCATACGTGAGACAGCGGAGTTTTATTTCAAACGTGGATATTATGCCGAAGCTCTCGCTATGTTCGGCCGGCTGACCGACCGCGGTGGAAGCGATCAGTGGCAGGTGTATCAGAAGACGGCCTACTGCATGCAGAAACTCGGACGTATCGAGGAGGCTCTGGCTATGTACGGGCGCAGCGAACTGACTAATCCCGACAATGTATGGACTCTTCGCCGCATGGCTCAGTGCAGCCGTATGCTCGGTCGCAACGGGACGGCTATCGAGTATTATCGACGTATATCCGCCTTGCAGTCCGATGATCTGCTGACAACGCTCAATATAGGAATGTGCCTGATGGATCTGCACCGATACGAGGAGGCTATGAAGGAGTTTTTCAAAGTGGAGTATCTCGACGAGCATTCCGACAGGGCATGGCGTCCGATAGTGTGGTGCGCGTTCAGGATGGGTGATATGGCCAGGGCAAGAGCCTATAGCGACAAGATACTCGCATCATCTCCAAAGGCAGAGGATTACCTCAATGCAGGCCATATAGAGCTTTCCGCCGGACATCCACGCGAGGCCGCGTCGCTTTATCTGAAGGCGTCGGAACAGCCGGGCAAGGACTCGCAGTGGTTTCTGAAAGCGATGGAGGATGACGCCGTAGCCCTAAAAGAGGCCGGTGTGGATGATATAATCAAGGCAATAGTTATAGAGGAAATAATATGAACGGAGATATATTCATGCGTCCATTCGACACCCCTTTCGGTGCGGTGGCGTTCGACAAGATAAGCAATGCCGACTATCTGCCGGCATTCGAAACCGCCATAGGGCAGGCCTGGAGTGAAGTCGAGGCCATACGTGACAATGCAGAGGCGCCGACATTTGCCAATACCATCGCGGCGCTGGCGAGGAGCGGAGAGATGCTTGAGCGTGTGGCGGGAGCTTTCTTCCCACTTACGTCGGCCTGTACGGACGATGAAATGATGGATATATCCGTGAAGGTGTCGGAGATGCTTACTGAGCATTCGGTCAGGGTGAGTCTTGACGAGAAGCTGTGGCAACGGATACGCAGTGTGCATGATTCATCGGAATCGGCGGCGCTCGACAGAGAAGACCGTATGCTTCTCAAGGACACATATGAGAAGTTTGTGAGATCAGGCGCTTTGCTTGAGGGCGCCGACCGCGAAGCTTACCGTGAAGCGAAAAAAGAGCTGTCGCAGCTGTCGGAGCAATTCGGACAAAATCTCGTGAAGGAGAATGCCGGAATGAAGATATATCTCGGCGCCGATGATCTTGACGGCCTTCCCGAGAGGCTTGTAGAGGAGGCGGCCGAGAGAGCTGTATCAGAGGGTAGAGCGGGAGAGTATTGTTTCAAGCTTGATTTTCCGGTCTACAGCACTTTCATGTCGCACTCGTCGCGGCGTGATCTGCGCGAGCGTTTTTTCAGAGCCTACTCGTCGCGCAACAGCGCGGGCGAGTACTCAAGTCTCGCTATAGTCAGCCGTATGGCTTGGCTTCGGCTCAAAGTGGCGCGTCTGCTTGGCTATGACACTTATGCCGACTATGCGCTGGCCAACAAGATGGCACGCACACGCAGCAATGTCGACGCCCTTCTTCGACGGCTGAAGGACGCTTATATGCCGGTTCAGCGCGCCGAGGTGGATGCTATCACCGATTTCGCGCGAGTCACGGAAGGTGACAGTTTTGTGACGCGGCAGTGGGATTATGCCTATTACAGCCGTCTGTATCGCATCAGCCGTTATGATTATGATCCTGAGTCGATGCGACCATATTTCAAACTTGACACTACGGTGAAAGGTGTGTTCGGACTGGCTCGCACGCTTTATGGCATAGACTTCGTAAAACGGCATGACATACCGGTGTATCATCCCGATGTGGAGGTGTATGAGGTGAAGGATATCGACGGAAGCCATCTCGGTCTGCTATACATGGATTTCTTCCCGCGCGACGGTAAACGCGCCGGTGCATGGATGACCGATTTCAGGGAGCAGTCGATGCTTCCCGACGGCAGTGATGTGAGGCCCCATGTCAGTATCGTGACCAATTTCACCAGGCCGACATCTTCGACTCCGGCGCTTCTTTCTCCCAATGAGGTCAACACGTTGCTGCATGAGTTCGGACATGCTCTTCACTCACTGTTC
>NZ_PUED01000014.1 GCF_003024925.1 Paramuribaculum intestinale | reverse complement strand
ATTCGTCGACCATCATGGAGTGTCTGGCCCACGGATGCTGCCCGCTCGTGTTCAACCCCACGCCCCGATGGCGCTATACCCCCGACCTCGAAGCCGAAAGCATCGGATTTATCTCCACCACGCCCGACGAGTTTTTCGACCGACTCCCCCGCGCCCTCGCCCACCGCATCGCGCCGACCACTGTCGCCCGATGGATCGCACCGCCAAGATGTGAGAGCCAGACAGCTGACTAAGGAATTGTCTAAATCAGCAGCGACTCGTTTTTTGCGCATTGAGGATAAATGATTATCTTTGCGGCATGAGGATCAATGCCATGAACCGCACATTACTACTCATAATCACCACCATTGCGATCATTGCCTGCGGATGCACCCGCCAGCATCCATCCGACCCGCGGCTGCAACGCCTGACGCTGAGCGTCGACACCGAGCCGCAAGCTGCCATCGACTCGCTCGCTGCCATCGACCCGGCGACACTCGGCGACTATGACCGGCACTACTATAATTTCCTCACTGTCAAAGCCCGTGACAAGGCCTACATCGTCCACACCTCCGACAGCCTGATACTCGACGTCATCAACCACTTCGGACGCTCCCCGAAGATGGCGGAGGCGCTCTACTACGCCGGACGCGTCTACTCCGACCTCGGAGACTACCCCACCGCACTCCGATACTTCCACGACGCACTCGACCGCATTTCCGACAACCCGGAAGACAATAACATTCTGCGAGCCAGTATAGCCAGTCAGACAGCACGGTTAATGTTGAACCTGCGAATGTACTCAAAAGCGCTTCCGTTTGCAGAAACAGCGTTGAAATGCAGTCTGAACACCGGGGACTCAATATGCTCAATATACGACAGAACACTCATTGGCAACATAATGGTGCGCACAGGAAATTTCGGGGAGGCTGAAAAGCACTATATTAAAGCACTCAACGTTGCTCGGAATACAAGCACGAAGGATACAATAGAAGCCCTGTCGGAACTTGGAACTCTACAATATGAGAGTCACAATTATCAGAAATCTTACGAAATATTGAGTAAACTGCATGATCAGGCCGAAGTCAATGAGGTGAATTACATACTCGCATATCTTGCTAAATCATGCCTAAAGCTACACAGGGGCGAGGATGCTGCACAATATGCTAAAGAAATGCTGCAAACCGGCTCAGAGAACAATCTACGTATCGCATACTATATACTTGTGCAACCAGAAGTCAGGCAATATCTTGATCCAGACTCCATTGACTATTATTTTGACAAGTATCTTGAAATAACGGAGAGCCACTACAATGCCCACGAACAACAGTCTGCAATTATTCAGGCCTCTATGTATGACTATTCGCTCCACGAAAGAATGCGCCAGCAAACTGAGAATAAAAAACGTACACTGTCGATCATACTGGCTGTTACCATCTCTGCATTGATGGGCGCGTTTGGTATGATTATGTATCTTCGTTACCGCTATCAAAAATCGAAGACAGATCTTCTTGACGTCAACTATCGGCTTAATCTATTGAATAAAGCATGCTCAATAAAATCATCAAACACACATCACGCTGACGATACATCACAATCGGAAGATAATATTAACGATGACCAAGAAATTACAGAATACCGAAACGAATTGAATGAATATATCCGGTCGCTAGACCAACTATCGAAAAAACGGTATTCAATTCCAGAAAGCATTCTTTGTTCCGAGGTCTATGCCAAACTGAAGAATGCCATATCTCAGAACAAGACATTAAATGACAACGATCCGATTTGGGACGAGCTTCATGAGTTGATCAAAAAAGTATCACCCGATTTTGATAAAAAAATCCGCACTCTTTCAAGTGGAAGGATTAACATAGAGGAACTACACACCATTTTTCTCATAAAAGCAGGAGTCAGACCATCAGATCAATGTAAACTGTTCGGACGCCACGCATCTACAATCACATTCCGACGCACATCCATCGGAAAAAAAATAATGTGTGGAAAACTCAACCCTTCATTAGTTGACACACTTATTCAAAATCTTTGAATACTTACCAACAGCCATTGGCCATATAAGTATCGCCCCGAGAACACCCACGCTACAATTCTGATATTCTAATGTTTAACCCCAACTAAAATTTCACCAAACAAAAACTAAATAAAAACTAAAGTCTATATCTGCTGACTATCCTTGAAAATCTGATACATTCGCATCTGTAATAATAAAACAATACAGAAGCATGACGCAACGCATCTTATTTGGGGTTATATGCCTCCTCGGATCATTAATGTTTTCCGTTGCAGCCGAAACGCCAGTAACTCTTTTTCCGGAGTCGGCTCCAGAGACAACAGATCCTATTCCTGATACCAAAGACAAAGGGCATCGCACTGCTCCACGACCCGTTGTATGCATCATCGACACGAAAGCGCACACGATGACGAGTGCCTCGGACAAGGTCAACAACGCCGACACCTTCGAAATATGGGACGCCGACGGGCTGGCCTGCCTACAGGTATTCGACAATAAAGAGACATTTATAGGCGCGCTCGCTTCATCCTCAAGCCAGACCGTTGTGATCAAACTGCGTGGCGACGGATACACGCTGACAGGACACATCGATCTCTGACACCTGACAGATTTCCTCTTCACGATCGCCTCAAAAAACTGACAGCCGATATGCCGCGACTGATTTACCTCATACCCATACGCAAAGGAAGCAAGGGTGTGCCCCACAAGAACATGAAGATTCTTGGTGGAAAGCCTCTCGTGGCATGGGTTGTGGACGCGATCACGGCTTCGCACACCGCCGCCGAGATATGGGTGGCCACCGACGACGACCGAGCAGAGCGATATCTCGCAGAGGCGAAGCCACACGTGAGGGTCTACCGACGCAGCGCGGAGTCGGCCACCGACACCGCGCCGGTAATTGAAGTGGTCAGAGAGTTTATCGACGCTATCCGACCCGCTCCAGACGATATGCTCGTGCTCGCACAGGCCACATCGCCCTTCACATCGCCCGACGACTTCCGGCGGCTGCGACAATCCATCGACGCCGCAAAGGCCGACTCCTACATAGCCTGCCTGCGGACAAAACGCTTCGTCTGGAATCACGACGGAACACCCGCAAGCTACCGGCTCGACGCCAAGCCGATGCGTCAGGCATTCAGCGGCACGCTCATCGAAACCGGCGCTTTCTATGCGTCGTCGGTCGGAGCCATCGAACGATCAAGCTCGCTGCTGTCGGGACGCATCGAGATTGTGGAAACATCGCCGGGCACCGACGTTGACATCGACGAATCCATCGACTGGCTCAAAGCAGAGGCTTTGGCTAAAGCCATCACGATGATTCAATAATCAACCCAATTATCAACATATAAAACTTTCAAATCATGAAGACTGAAAAATTCCAGTTCATCGAACTGCCCAAACCGGAGATTACAATCTCCGAGTTCGGGATGTCAGAGATTCTAGGCGGAACCTTATGCACTCATTACATTGTATGTGTAGGAACCTCTTCCGACAAAAAATATGATGGAACCTGCAATCCTGGAAGTTACCGCCCGGATTTGGATTGTCATGGCAATCCGATTGGTTGCGAAGGAGGGTTATTCTGCTCAAGTTATTTCCAGCCCTGTATAGGCAATTTGCAAACCACGGATTGTCCCAATTTTTGCGCGGATAAATTCAAATAAACAATTACCTCGATCTTTATATGCTGTCGAAGTATAATGTATTGTTTGACCGGGAGGGCAAGCATCTGCTCTACAACTCTCTGTCAAATTCTTTCGTAGAGCTGTCGGACGAAATGTCCGACGCTCTGCGAAACATGATTGAGCGCAACGAGGTCGATCCGAATGCCGACAAGGACTTGCTTGATATGCTGCGCCAGATCAAAGCGATCGACGTGGACGACGAGTATGAGATCCGGAAGGTGAAATTCCACGTGATGAACGGACGGTTTGACAAAACACGTCTGTCGGTGACGATCAATCCTACACTTGCATGTAATTTCGCATGCCCTTACTGCTTCGAGAAAGATAAGCCGCAGGTGTTCATGACCGACAATACGGAACAGGCCATAGTGGACTTCGTCGGCCGGCACAACGGCATGACGCACCTGAGCGTCACATGGTTCGGCGGCGAGCCGCTGCTCGGATTCGAGCGCATAAAGAGCCTGACCCGCAGATTCCTCGACATGGGCATCAGTTATTCGGCAGGAATGATCACCAACGGCTATCTCATCACCGAAGAAATGGCAAAAAGCTTTGAGGCACTGAAAATCAATTCGGTGCAGATCACCATCGACGGCATGCGCGAGCGGCACGACTCACGTCGCTGTCTGAAAAACGGCGGACCGACTTTCGACAGGATAATCGAGTCGCTGAAACTATTGTCGGAGCATGCGCCCAAGACACGGGTCACGGTCAGAATCAACGTCGATGAAAACAACCATACCGACTATCCGGCTCTGAAAACGTATCTGGCAGATCTGGGACTCCGCAATGTGTTCCTCTCGCCCGGATTCACCTCCGATACCACCGGTACCGGCTATGACTGTATCTTCGACAAGATGAAGCGTCATCAGTTCTACGTGGATATGGTCAGACTTCACGGCTACGACACCAAGCCCTTCTTCCCGATGAATCCGCGCTCGGAATGCGCCGTCAGAAACAGCGCTTCATGTGTCATCGGCCCCGAAGGCGAGCTCTACAAATGCTGGAATGACGTCGGCAACCCCGAGAAAGTGTACGGAAACCTGAAAGATGGCATCAGCGACCAAAATCTTCTGATGGATTATCTGACTGAAGCCGATCCGCTCGAAAACGAAGAGTGCCGGGAGTGTCTGCTCTTCCCGGTGTGCAACGGCGGATGTCCTTATGACCGCATACAGCGACTTCAGCAGGGACGCCCGGAGAACGACTGTCCGATCATGAAGTCGGGCATCGAGGATTATCTATGGCTTCACTACAACTGTCTGAAACAGCATGCCGGAAGCGGGAAGGAATCTTCGGAGCATTAAAATTTCCCGACGTTGATCGATTTTATGGGCGCGCTATTGCAGATTAGATGTTCTTTGGTTAATTTAGTGCCGGATATCTGTGCAGCATAATCTCCATGAGAAAAGCGCCGGACTCCGGCGACAATGTGCGTGTGTTACGGCGGCTATCAACCGATCTACGTTGCGATCCGAGTCTGCTCCACCTATATTCCAACCCTTAAATTCACCAACCATTTATTATCCATTTCAAACCATCAACCACAGCCATGACGACTAAAAGACTCGCTGCAATAGTCATTGCATGCTGCGCCACGATCTTTGCGGCCTCAGCCCAGCAACAGATGCTCACCATACTGATGCATGTCAAGGAAGGATTCGGCAACACGTATCTCGACAAAGGACTGACCATGACGGTGACTGATGCCGCCACGGGCGACACCATCATGATACCCGGAGCCGACGGCAAGCCCGTTCCGGCTGTGTTTGACGCTTCGCAACGATATGTGGGACAGCACTGGTCTACCGGTGTTTATCCTGTGGACGTGAAGGTGCCGCGCGCCAAGGGACGGTATATCATTCTGGTGTCGTATCCGGAGTATGAAACGGAGGAGGTGCCGCTGGTGATAGAGCACATCGGCTCCCGCGAGAACGAACGCAAGCTCCCCGACGTGACGCTCT
This sequence comes from Paramuribaculum intestinale, assembly GCF_003024925.1. Taxonomy (GTDB): domain Bacteria; phylum Bacteroidota; class Bacteroidia; order Bacteroidales; family Muribaculaceae; genus Paramuribaculum; species Paramuribaculum intestinale. The sequence goes on along the minus strand of NZ_PUED01000014.1, from coordinate 22,801 downwards.
ACAAAGCCCGAAGCCGCAAGCTCGACGAGGTGACCGTAACCGCCTCGAAAGTGAAATTCTACCATAAGGGCGACACACTGGTGTACAACGCCGACGCTTTCAGCCTGGCTCACGGATCTATGCTCGACGCCCTCGTGGAGCAGCTGCCGGGTGTAGAGATCCGCGAGGGCGGTCAGATCTATGTCAACGGCAAATATGTGGAGAGCCTCATGCTCAACGGCAAGGACTTCTTCAAGGGCGACAACACACTTATGCTCAACAACCTCGGAGCATATACCGTGAAAGACATCGCCGTCTACGACAAATATGGCGAGACAAGCCGACTGGCAAACCGTCAGCTCGAAAACGACAAGCAGTATGTGATGGACGTCAGGCTCAAGAAAGAATACGCCAAAGGCTATATACTCAATCTGGAGGCCGGCGGAGGCACATCGTCGCGCTATATGGGGCGTATGTTCGGCATGTGGTTCACCAACCGGTCGCGCCTGACGCTCATCGGAGCCGTCAACAATGTCAACGACAGCCGTCAGCCAGGCAAGACCAGCTCCTGGACTATGACACGCAATCCGGGCGACTTCCGCACAAAGACCGGAGGCCTCGACTATATGGTCAGCGCGGAGGACGGCAAATGGGAGACCAGCGGCAATACTACCATAGAACACACGCGCGCGCTCAACACCTCCACAACCGACCGAACTAACTTCCTCTCCGGAGGCGACACCTACGAGCGGATCATGAGCCGGCAACTCGGCCACGACCTGAAGATCAGCACTTCCAACGGATTCAGCCTTAAGCCGGAGGGAAAATCTCTCCATATCGGCCAAAGCCTGAATTACCGCAAGGACGACCAGCGGGGAGGCTCATTCTCGGCGGCATTCAACCGGGAGTTCGAGGAGTCGACCCGCAAGATACTCGAATATGTCTACTCGGGCCAGACCGGATCGTTTGGCGACCATGTGATCAACACTGTGCTCAACGAAAACCTCCACCGCGGCCATACGCTCGACGCAGGAGGCAATATCTCGGGGAACATGAAGATGCCCTATTCGCCTGATCTTTTAGGATTCTTTGCCTATGGCAACTATAAGGAAAAGAGATATGACGACTTCAGACTCTACGACATCAACTTTGCCGAAACAGGATCCTCAACCGTCGACAACCAGTATATCCGCAACCGTCCCGACCGCGAGCATGAATTAAATGCCGGCATCACTTACAATTATCTCTATTCCCCCGAAGGATCACTGGAGGTAAAGCCTTGCTGGACCTACATGCACTCGCGCCGCAACTCAGCGCTCTATCGGCTTGACCGCCTCTCCGACGCCGGCATGTTCGGGAATCTGCCCGCCGACTACGAAGCTGCGCTTGATCCCGACCAGTCAAACGTCAGTCACGAGTACTCCAACACGACCCAGGCCATATTATTCTGGATGCACAACAAGAAGCTCACTGAATCGAAGCAGATGAGGCTGACAGCCTCCGGAGCCATCAAAGTCGACTGGCGTCACCTCGACTACCGACAGGGAGCAACGAACAGCGCCATCTCGCGACGCGACGCGGAGATAGAGATCGGACAGGCCGGAGCTACATACATGGCCGGAACGAATACTTTCAAGCTCCTCTATAACCGCCACATCGACTACGTGCCGCTCAACCGCCTCGTGGATATCACCGACAGCCGCGACCCGATGAACATATTCCGTGGCGCACCCTCGCTCAAGAACGCTGCTACCAACGGCTTGAATTTCCAATGGATGAAAATGGTCTGGGGGCGTCACCGCTGGTCAGAAAACGTCGATCTGAACTTCCGGTGGATCGACAACGCCCTTGTCAGCGGCTACACCTACGACCCGGCTACAGGTGTGCGCACCTACAGCATGTATAATACCTCAGGCAACTGGCAGGGAACGGCATCACACGGATTCAACAAGAATTTCGGACCGACCGACCAGTTTTCAGTAGGAGCCAACACCGACGCCACCTACGGCAAGTCGGCCGACATGGTGGGATACGGTGAAGCCGCAGTAGAGCGCACCTGGGTGAAGAATCTCACTCTCGGTCAAGGCCTGAAACTGACATACATGAAAGGGCGCAACTACATCACCCTCAACGGACGCGTCGACTGGCGCGACACGCGCGGCAACCGCGACGGATTCAATAATTTTTCGGCCACAACACTGCAGTACGGGCTCACCGGACTCGTCAACCTGCCCAAATCCATCACATTATCCACCGACCTCACCGCCTACACACGCCGGGGATATTCCGATCCGTCGCTCAACACCACCGACGTAGTATGGAACGCACGGATCAGCTATGCCATCCCGGGAGGCAAATGGGTGATAATGCTCGACGGTTTCGACCTGCTCCATCAGCTCAGCAACGTCAGCTACAACGTCAACGCTCAGGGACGCACCGAAACATACACCAACGTGCTTCCCCGCTACGCCATGCTCCACGTGCAATACCGCCTCAATATCCAGCCCAAGAAGCGCTGACTCTATGGATGACGAACGCTATTTCACGGAGTTTTTCGAAACGCTCAAAGCTAAAACCCGCAGCTGGATTCAATCAATCGGACGCCATACGCATCTGGGGCCATACGACCTGTCGTCGGGACTTGGCAACTACATCTACTACATGCATCTGCCTCTCAGAGATACCTACTGCGGCATGCGTAAAAGCGGAATATCCTCATCCGAAGCCATTGATCGACTCGTCGATCTGAAGATGCCGTCAGAGATAGATCTATCGGACGATGCCATAACTTCCGAACCGGAGTTAAACGATTGCGCACGTCAATGGGAAGCGATGCTGCAGCCGCTGAAAGGGAGCAAAGTGTACTATGCCAATTCCAGCCGTATGGCCGAGTATCTGCTGCCATTTCTGCGCAGAGAAAAGGATGGAGCCACGCTTGTGACCGAGAGCGAGATCAGACATGACGCGCTCGATCTGCCGTCGGGCATCACAGTATTGAAATTCGTCGATTCGGGTTGTCGCCTTTATCGCAACAAATTTCTGGAACGGTATGTGCCACGTTTTTTCTCTCATGCTTCCACTCTGCTGCTTTTGGATCATCTTCTGCAGCCGGAGGAATTTTATTGCGTATGCGGATGCCACACCCAATCGAAGATCTGGGCGGCCGCGTTCAATGCGCGCGGAGGAACGTCGGTATGCTATCAACACGGATGGCCGGCATTCATGCATGCCGGATTTGTCGACATGCCCTACACGCGCATGATTACATGGGGAGATGAGTTCAACCGCTTATGGCACAAATATAATCCGCAGATGGAGTGCCTGACGGGCGGATACCCCTATCCGATCGAAGCCGAAGGAAGCCACCACAGCGTGACATTCTTCCTGCAGAAGCCCTACTTCGTCAGCTCCCACAGAATGGTCGGGCAGATGTATGACCTGATTGTAGCCACAGCCCTCCGATATCCCGACATGACGATACAGTACCGGCTCCACCCTGAGTCGCAGATCGACTATCACATCAGGCATCGCCTCGACTCGCTTCCCAACGTCGTGGACGTCACCGACCGGCCACTGCACGAAGTCTACGCTGCCACACGGGTGGCCGTATCGCACTATTCGTCGACCATCATGGAGTGTCTGGCCCACGGATGCTGCCCGCTCGTGTTCAACCCCACGCCCCGATGGCGCTATACCCCCGACCTCGAAGCCGAAAGCATCGGATTTATCTCCACCACGCCCGATGAGTTTTTCGACCGACTCCCCCGCGCCCTCGCCCACCGCATCGAGCCTACTACCGTCGCCCGATGGATCGCACCCCTTACGTAAACGAATATTGAAGACTATATTTAAGAAATAACCATATTAAATAATATGCGAAAAATTGTATTTGTAATTGTGTCTATGCTGGCGGCGGTGAGCGCGAGAGCCGACGAGCCGAAGCTATCGCTGAAGGGCAACGTCTACGAGGCGACGTTCGGAGCCGGAATAGTCAATGCCAAGGTGTATCTTCTTGACTCTCTGGGCGTGGCCATCGACTCTACGAAGACCGGCCGGACTTCGACAAAAGTCAACGGCCAGTGGAAACAGAATCCCGACTTCGAGCTGAAAGTGCCACGCACTCCGGCGCGCTACACTATCGAGGTCAACTACAAGGGATTTGAGCCGGGATTCCAGTCGGTAACAATAGGCAAACTCGGCTCACGCGAAACAGAGCGCGGGCTTCCCGACATAACGCTGCGCCGCGAGGCTAAAAAGCTCGACGAAGTGACGGTGACGGCCACTAAGGTGAAGTTCTACAATCGCGGCGACACGCTGGTGTACAATGCCGACGCTTTCATGCTCGCCGAAGGCTCGATGCTCGACGCGCTGATACAGCAGCTGCCGGGAGTGGAGCTGAAAGATGACGGACGGATATTCGTCAACGGCAAGTACGTGGAGAGCCTGCTGCTCAACGGGCGCCAGTTTATGGACAACAACAACCGCCTGCTTCTCGACAACCTCGGGGCATATACCGTGAAAGATATCGCCGTCTACGACAAGCTGAGCGACCGCAGCTTATTTCTGGGACAGGATAAAGACAACGGCGAGACGCGCTACGTGATGGACGTGCGCATGAAAAAGGAGTTTATGGGCAACTACCTGGCCAATGTGGAGGCCGGCTACGGCTCGGCCGACCGCTATCTGGGGCGCTTCTTCCTGTCGAGATCCGACACACGGACGCAATACGTGCTCTTCGGCAATATCAACAACCTCAATGACCGCCGGCGTCCCGGGCAAAGCAGCAACTGGACCCCGGAGGACATGGAGTCGGGACTGCGCAGGGAGAAAACCATAGGCGGACAGTATGAGGTGACACAAAGCGGATCGAATCCATGGAAATTCAACGGCAATTTCTCGCTCAACCACACCTCGCAGGACGATGAAACGTTTACCGACCGCACGAATTTCCTGCCCAGCGGAAACACCTACAACTATACGTTCAACAATCTGCGCAACCGCAATCTCAACTTCAATACATTTCATTCAACCCACAAACAGACCCGCAGGATATTCTTCAGCGCCAAAGTCAGCGGCCGTATCAACCGTAGCGACTACCGCCAGAGCGTAGTTTCTGGCACATTCGCCGACAGGCAGGAATCGGTCACGCGCCAATGGCTCGCCGACATCTACGCCACCGGCAGCGAAGCCACCCTTTCAGCTATCATCAACCGGTCGATACAGACCGACTCGATGAGAAACAATCTGTGGTCGGTGAACGGCGATGCTTCAATCACCTACAAGTTCTCCCAGAACCCCGACAACATGTATATCTGGGTCAAAGGAGGCTATACCGGCCAGACTCCCGACCGCTACAATGACCAAAGGATCAACTTCGGCAGCTCACCGGCAGCCGAACGCACCATGCAGATATTCCGCAACCACCCCGCCCACGAATATTATATAAAACCGATATTCAGCTACTGCTACAATTTCTCCGACAACGGCAATATCCAGCCTGAATACACATTCACCTACACCCACCGCCGCAACGACTCGCGGCTGTTCAATCCGGAGGATCCGGCCGCCGACATGACTTTCGACGCTCCGATGTCGCTCGATCAGGCCAACAGCTACTATCAGCTCGACAAGACTCTGACACACACCGTAGGATTCCGGTCGTCACAGGTATTCAGAGGCGACGGACATTTCTGGCGGATAATGCTCGGCCCGACACTCGGATTCAACACCCAGCATCTCGACTATACCCAGGCCGGACAGGCCATAAGGAAGACACGCCACTCCATGCAGTTCACCGACAGCTGGACCGAGGTGAAATACGGCTTCGGCGCATATTCCAACCGGTGGGGCGGCAAAGATTACCGCAACATGCTCATACTGAAATTTGAGTCTCAGGCACAGATGCCCGACATGCGCTATCTCGTCGACATCCCCAACACCTCCGACCCGCTGACCATACTGCTCGGAGCGCCCTCGCTCAAAAACCAGCATGATCTCCAGTGGAATCTGCGCTATGAGCTGACTCCGCAGAATGGCCGCATAATGGAGGCTGCCCGGATCTACTACCGCCTGCTCACCAACGCACTCGTCAGGGGCTACAGCTACGACACCCGCACGGGAGTGCGCACCATACGCTCCTACAACACCTCGGGCAACTGGGAAACCGGAGCGATGAACAGCTTCATGCTGCCGCTCGACAAGGCCCGCAAGCTGACACTGGCGGCCACAAGCGAGGTGAAATACGGCCATGCCACCGACGTGATAGGCACCGACGACCAGGCTCCGGCGCCGTTCACCGTCAGAAACCTCGTGGGAAGCCAGCGGCTACGCCTCACATGGGGTGCCGCCGAATGGCTCAACCTCACCGGCAAAGCCAACCTGCAGCTGCGCCACACAAGCTCCGAACGACCCGACTTCAGCAACATCGACGCATTCGACGCCAACTACGGCGTGGTAGCCACAGTGAAATTCACCAAGAACTTCTCGCTGTCGACCGACATGACGCTCTTCACCCGAAACGGCTACGACACTCCGGTGATGAACAACTCCGACTGGGTGTGGAACGCCCGCCTGGCCTACACTTTCGACCGCGGCCGGTGGACCCTCATGCTCGACGGCTTCGACCTGCTCCGTCAGCTCAACTCGGTGCAATATGCAGTCAACGCACAGGGACGCACCGTCAGATATGTCAACACGCTTCCGAGATTCTTCCTTTTCCACGCACAGTATAAGATAAACATCATGCCCAAGAAACGGAAATGACCTCGTCTGACGACCGTATAGTGCGTTTTCACGACGAACTGACAGCGTGGCTTGACCGACAGCTCGACGCACAGTCTGAAAAATTGCTCTGGGGACATCGCGATGTCGCCAGAGCAGTTTTCAATTACCTCTGGTATTCCCACCTGCAACTTCGCGAGGGCTACATGCACCACGGAGGCAAGGACTATCTCGACCGGATCACCCTGAACATCCCTGCGCCACCCGACGGCCACCGCGCCATGATAGAGAGCGATCTTGCCGGCCATCCGTGGCGCGGGACGCTCGAAGCGTTTCATGACCATATACTGGTGTATGCCGACAATCCGCGCCACATCCGCCATCTGCTCCCAGTCATGAGGTTTTTCAAGGAGCGTGAGCAGCCTGTGGTGTTGCTGACCCGTACAGAGGATCTGCCCGACGAAGTGGCCTGCGAACAGATCAGGCCGCTATACTTCACCCCGATGATATCGCAGGCCGTCACAACTTCCGGACTGGCGGGAATAAGCCGTGAACTGGCAGCATTCACCCACACGCTTCTATGCTACATACAGTGGATGCGCCCCAAGGCGATGATATGCTGCGACGGATGCCAGACGCAGTATCAGCTTGCAGCGATCTACTGCCGCAGACTCGGCATTCCGGCGATCTGCTGTCAGCTCGGATGGCCAGGATTTATCCATGCCGGATTCCGCCAGCTCCCCTACTCCCACTTCCTGACATGGGGTGAGGCGTTCAGCTTCCTGCTGGGCGAAGCCTCCCCGCTGACAGGATTTCACGCCATAGGCCGACTGGAGCCAGTTGACAGCCAAGGAAGCCACGACGCCATCACCTTTTTCATGCAGGCACCGGTGTTCGTATCGTCGGAGGAGTATCACGCCCGCTTCCTGAAGCTTGTCGAAGCCACGGCACAACGCTATCCATCCCGGCGTATAATCGTCAGGCCTCATCCCGAATACGACGACACCGCCCGCACATCCGCGACCGCCGCCACACACCGCAACATAACGATAGACACCGCTCCGCTGACAGCCAACACCTACCGCATGACCGACATTGCCGTTTCGATGTTCTCGTCGTGCCTGGTCGAATCGGCTGCATTCGGCTGCGTGCCGCTGATGTTCAATCCCACATCGGGATTTGAATACCCACTGCTGCCTGAGGAGCTGAAGACCCGCGACGAGGAGAGCTTTTTCGACCGGCTCGATGACATCATGCAGCATCCGGGCGGCAGATGCGCCACCGGTCACATACAGTATTCGGGCAAGGAGTGTCTTGCGAGATTTGCCGCATCAATCCAATCGATCATCTGACATCATGCGCTCCTTTCCACACTACCGACAGCTCGACGCAATGGACTGCGGCCCCACATGCCTGCGGATGATAGCCCGATACTACGGCAAGGAATATTCGCTCGCCACGCTCCGGCAGCTGTGCCACATCACACGCAACGGCGTGTCGATGCTCGGCATCAGCGAGGCCGCCGCGGCCATAGGCTTCCGCACCAAAGCCGTGAAGATCGACATCGACACACTCGCCGAAGAAGTGCCGATGCCTTGCATCCTCCACTGGAACCAGCGGCATTTCGTGGTGTGCCACCGGGTGACGCAGGGCCGTCGTGGGCGACGTTTCCACATCTCCGACCCGGCTACAAAAAAACTCGTCTACTGCGAGCAGGAAATGCTGCGATGCTGGGGATCGACTGGCGAAGGAGCCGATCGCCGCGGAGCAGTGCTCGCCCTCGCCCCGGAACCCGACATGGAGAGCCGCAACGATCCGGCCGATGCCGGCCGGCGCTCGCTCGGCTTCTTCCTCCGCTATCTCAAACCCTACAGGCGCGAGATATTCCTGCTCGCGGCGGGAATGCTGCTCGCGAGTGTGCTGCAGCTGATATTTCCGTTTCTGACACAGTCGCTTGTCGACATAGGCATACATGGCCGCAACATACGGTTCATAGTGCTGATACTGATAGCGCAACTCGTGCTGACAGCCTCGCAGACCGCCGTGGACTTTGCCAGAAGCTGGATCATGCTCCATGTGACGGCGCGCATCAACATCTCGCTCATATCCGACTTTCTGTGCAAGCTGATGAAGCTCCCGCTCGACTTTTTCGACACACGCAACGTCGGAGACATACTGCAGCGCATCGGCGACCACGGCCGCATTGAGCAGTTTCTGATGGGATCGTCGCTCTCCACGCTCTTCTCCATGGTCAACTTCCTGGTGTTCGCCGTAGTGCTCGCCATCTACAGCCCTCTGGTGCTGACCATATTCCTTGCCGGCAACAGCTGCTATATACTATGGGTCACGGCATTCATGAAGCGCCGACGCGACCTCGACATACGCCGGTTCGAACAGGCTGCGGCCGAACAAAGCTCACTCGTGCAGATGGTCACGGCCATGCAGGAGATCAAGCTCAATAACTGCGAGCGGCAGAAACGCTGGCAGTGGGAACGCATACAGGTGAAACTCTTCGGCATAAGCCTCAAAGGTCAGGCGCTGGGGCAGGTGCAGCAGGTCGGCTCGGTATTTTTCAACCAGGCCACCGGCATAGTGATCTCCTACATAGCCGCCCGCGGAGTGGTCGACGGCACCATGACGCTCGGCATGATGGTGTCGCTGACATATATCGTCGGCGCCCTCAACGGCCCGGTCAACTCCTTCATAGGCTTCATACGCCAGTGGCAGGACGCAAAGATAAGCCTCGAACGCCTCAACGAGATCCACTGCCGCCCCGACGAAGAGCGCGACATCGACTCCAAGAGCGACGTGCCCAGCCCGGAGGCCGACATCAGGCTCGAAGGGGTGGGATTCGCCTACGACGGCACGGAGCGCTCGCGTGTGCTCCACGACGTCAGCCTGACCGTTCCCGCAGGCAAGACCACCGCCATCGTCGGGGCGAGCGGAAGCGGCAAGACCACCCTGCTGAAACTGCTCCTCGGCTTCTATCGGCCATGCTGCGGCCGCATCACCGTCGGAGGCCACGATCTGGCCGACATAAATCCCCACGGATGGAGAGATGCCACCGGAGCGGTGATGCAGGAGGGATTTATCTTCTCCGACACAATAGCCGGCAACATCGCCGTGGGCGACGACCGTCCCGATCCCGGACGGCTGCGTGATGCCGCCGCCACGGCCTGTATCGACTCGTTTGTCGACTCGCTGCCGCTCGGATTCGACACCCGGATAGGCATGGAGGGGTGCGGTGTCAGTCAGGGACAGAAGCAGCGCATACTCATAGCCCGCACCGTCTACAAAAATCCCCGCTACATATTTTTAGACGAAGCCACCAACGCCCTCGACGCCAACAACGAGCGCGACATCATGGCCAATCTCGGAGAGTTCTGCCGGGGCAAGACGGTGGTGATCGTGGCCCACCGACTCAGCACCGTGCGCAATGCCGACAATATCGTCGTGCTCGACCACGGGCGCATCGCCGAACAGGGCACCCACAGCAGCCTCACCGCGCGGCGCGGACTCTACTACAACCTTATCAAAAACCAGCTCGAACTCGGCAACTGATGGATCAACGACACGACGACAACAGAAAAACCGACTGGACCGACCACTGCGATGAAGTCAGGCAGACGCTCGACAGGCTACCGCGGAGCGTGATATGGTGGTCGGCGGCACTGTTCGCGGCTCTGACGGCCGCCATAGCCGCACTGCTGATCCTCACCGACGCGGCCGCATGGATGCGCACGCTGATCCCCCGTGCCTGAACCGGCGGGGACGACATACGGCAGGCCCTGTGCCAGGATTCATTCCTCCTTGACACAGGGCCTGCGATATATCATGTCAGCGGCAGACCATGCCGCCACGACGGAGAGATCAGTTGACCTCGATCATCTCTACCTCGAACACGAGAGTCGATCCGGCCGGAATGCTGCCGGCCTCATTGTTGCCGTAGCCGAGCGAAGCGGGGATGTAGAGCACATATTTCGAGCCCTTGTTCATCATCTTCAGGCCTTCGGCAAAACCGGGGATCACCTGGGTGACGGGGAAGTCGGCGGGCTCGCCGCGGTCAACAGAGCTGTCGAACACCGTGCCGTCGATAAGCTTGCCGGTGTAGTGCACCTTCACCGTGCTGTTGTCCTTAGGCATCGGGCCTTCGCCCTGCTTCACCACCTTGTAGGCCAGACCCGACTCAGTGGTCTTGATCGAAGCGTCGGCGGCTATCTGTTCCTGAATGTAGGCTGCGCCCTTGGCCTCGTTCTCCTTGGCTGTGCCGGCGGCGGCCTCACGCTTGGCGGCCTCGGCTGCCATCTGACGCTCGCGGAGCATGTCCTGCGCGCGGTTCATGAGCATCTGGAACTGTCCCACCTCCATCTGCATGGCCGTGGAGTTGATGGTATCGGTCCTGAAAGCCTTTGCAAACTCGGCGTAGACTGTCGCACGGTCGATATTGATCGAGTCCATGGCCAGATAGTTGATGTGCTGCGCCATGTTCATGCCCATGTATATGCCCTGCAGATAGTCGGCGTCGGCGGTGTCGGTCATGATCATCTGCTTGAAGCCGCGCAGGAATGCGTCGCTGTCAAACTTCTTCTTCTGGTCGGCCGACATGGAGTTCTTGAAGTGATCGGCCACCATCAGGCCCTGCGAACGGCCCATATAGTAAGCCAGCGAATCGCTGAATGTTTCGGGAGCGGCGCTCGATGACTTTTCGCAGCCTGTAGCGCCGATCATCATTGCGGCCACGCCGCAAGCGATAATAATCTTTTTCATAAAAAGGGGTTGTGTTTAAGTAACTCTTAAAATTAATTGATATTGTAAAACTCGTCAGTAATCCGTGCCCTGCTGCGGGTCACTCGTTGATTTGTTGACAGTTCATTTCCTGTGGATGACATCCACGAGTGTCACCTCGAAGATGATCACCGCTCCGGGCGGTATCACGTCGCCGACGCCTTCCGATCCGTAGGCGAGTGCCGGAGGTATGAAGAGGCGGTAGGTGCCACCCTTGCGCATCTTCTTGAGTCCCTCGGCCATGCCGTCGACCACTCCGTCGAGCGGCAGCTCTATCGGCGTGTCGGCTCCGGTGGAGTCAAATTCGCGGCCGTCGGTGAATGTGCCTGTATAGCTCACCAGCGCCGTGTCATAGTGTCCGGGACTCTCGCCGGTGCCGGGCTGCACTATCTCGAAGAGCAGGCCTGAAGGAGTGCGCTCCACTCCGATGCGCGAGGCCACCTCGTCGAGAAAAGCCTGCTGCTCTTCGGCCGACGGCCCCTGCGGACGCACCTCCACATCGATCAGCGAGGTGATGTAGGCCTCGGCGTCGAGCGGCGCCATCATCGGCTTGCCGCCGGCAAAGATGCGTGCCAGCGCCGTGGTGAGATTGCGCGCGTCCACGTCGAGTCCAAGCCCGTGCAGAGTGCGCAGGCGTGCCGCAAGCTGCACACCTTCGTAGTAGCCCTGCACGTAGGTCTCGTTGATGCTGTCGCGCAGACCCTTGCGGAATCCGTCGGTATAATTGCGGAGCCTCTCGCTGTCGGAAGCCATTCCGGGCGAGGTGAGCGGAGTCAGATAGTGGCTCCACATCGCCGCGAAGGCCTCCGCCACCGTATCGACACGCTCCTGGGCCGACGTCGCCGCTACGGTGGCCAACCCAACCAGAACAGCCGTCAAATAGCGCCGCAGGGCATTCATTTGCCCTCGATCTTGATGAGTTCCACGTCAAATATCAGAGTGGAGTCGGGACCGATCACCGGACCGGCGCCGTTCGGACCGTAGGCGAGCTGCGAGGGGATAAACAGGCGCCACTTCGAGCCGGTCTTCATCATCTGCAGAGCCTCGACCCAGCCCGGTATCACCTGGCTGACGCCGAAGGTGGCCGGAGCGCCACGCTCCACCGAGCTGTCGAACACAGTGCCGTCGATAAGCTTGCCGGTGTAGTGCACCGTCACCGAATCCTGCGCCGTAGGGGTCGGGCCGTCGCCCTCCTCGATCACCTCATACTGCAGACCCGACGGGGTGACCTTCACCTCCTGACGCTTTGCGTTCTCGGCCAGAAAAGCCTCGCCGGCCTGTCGGTTGATCTTGCCCTTCTCGGCGGCCTCGGCCTGCTGACGCTCCTCCATGGCCGTGAAATAGCGGCGTATCTCCTCCTTGGCCTCATCATAGCTCATGCGGGGGGTAGCGCCCGAATATACGGCGGCAACGCCGTCGGCAAAATCCTTGAAGTCGATTTTCTCGATGCCGCTGCTGCGAAAATTATTGCCCATGCTCAGACCCAGAGCATAGCTGATACGGTCAAATTCTTTGTTTTCCATCTTGATGGTTATTGTTGTTGTTTTTTCTATATATCGGAACTTTGGCCGCACAAAGGTAGGGTAAAATCCGCTGACCTTGACTATATTTTAACAAAAAAATCTCAGAGTATGTTTGAATTTCACTTCTGTTCACTCAAAGAGGATTTTCGGAGAGATTTGCGTGAGTTGAGGAGGGAGCGATGCGGGCATCGTGACCGATGAAACTTGGCGGAAATCGCCCGAAAAGACCTTTGAGGGGATAGAAAGAAGTCCATAATATATTTCTTCGTGTTAAATTCAAACATACTCTTAGCGCACCGCATCCTTAAAGAAACAACAACTCCCCCTCCGCCATAGTTTAATCCCATCCGCGGCCTTATCCTGCGCCCGCCGGATATCATTCGCCTCCGACCGCTGTCGCCTCCGAGAATTTCAGCAATCCGACGGCCTCGGCCGTGTGAAACGACAGCTGATCAAACAGCTTGTGGGTGCGGAGCATCTCTATCGCAGCCTCGGAGGTTATCACTCCTTGCTCATAAAGCCTTATAGTGGCATATAACTGATCGTTAGCCACCGGCCCCATGACAAGATCATAACGTGCCGATTCCTCCCCGCGCCGGTTGCTTACAACAAAATCAAGCCACTCTTTAGTTGCTCCGGCAAACCTCATGACCGCCAGATCGCTTGCAAGAATATCGTCGGGCACCTCATAGACCGACACCACCGCCCGGGAGCTCTGCTCGCGGTTCATTTTAAGCACAGCCCACTTCCGGGCCTGCTCGAAGCTCGTGGTGGTGTAGAATCCCTTGCCGAAATCGGTTGCTTTCCGTCCTTTGTGGATATTGGGGCGTCTTACGGCCACCGTCGAGCCATGATACAGTTTCATCTCCTCTTTCTGATATAAGCCGTTATCGAATCCAATATATAGCAGGTATCCTGTGTATGGAGCATTTCATAATTTTCTCTGAGAAATTCGAAAACGCCATGACGGACAAAGCACACCAACAGCTCCTCGGCGCTCATCTTTTTGGCCTCCCGGTAATTCTCCACACAAAACATAAGAAACAGCAATACACCCGGAGAGTCATTACGCTCCTTCTCCCCCGCTTTCTCTTTTTCAAGATCATCATACAATGATGACGTGCTCTGATACCACAGCTTGGTATTCTCGTCGAGCAACGACCGATATATCCGCGAAGAATATATATAGAACAACGCATCCTCCAGCGGCAACGATTTTCTTTTCATCACCGTAGCCGCAAGTTCCCTCATGACGAAAGGAAGCATACTCAGGCCGAGCGCATCATTATGTTTCGGATCACTATTCATTGCCGGCTATCTGTTTTTTTTCAACGCCGTGTGCAAATATAAGGATTTTTTCATAAGAGTGTGTTTACTTTTGACTGATGTTAAGATTTGGAGAATGTTTTCAAGTCGATTTTAAGAGATTGTCTAAAATTCATATCACTTTGCTTTTGAGAGTCTTTCCAGCGTCTTTTTGTTTGCTCCACGGTCATGTAGCTACGGCTACACTCCCTCATCACAAACAAAAATCCATCTGACAATCCTTCTCAAAATCCGTATTATATAAATTTAGACAATCTCTGAAAACCACAAAAGGAAATGAAACAGGAGATAAAAAGAGGAGCAGAGGGCGTGGGTTGGCCGTTTAAGGAAAAATTAGTAATTTAGCGGCTAATTTAGGACAATAATGTCCGCAACGCCACACAATACCATCACAGACTCAAATGGCTGACAACAACAAACTCAAGATAGGAATAACCCACGGCGACATCAACGGCATAGGCTATGAAGTGATAATGAAAGCTTTGGAAGATGAAGCGATCCTCGAGCTGTGCACTCCGGTGGTCTATGGATCGGCCAAGATCGCCGCATTCTACCGCAAGGCACTCGAACTCCCGACGCTGCCGCTCAACCAGGTGCAGCAGGCATCGGAAGCTCGCGACGGACACTACAATATCATCAACGTCGTAGGCGAGGACACCAAGGTGGAGCCGGGACAGCCCACACGCACGGCCGGCGAGGCCGCCATGGCGGCGCTCGAACGCGCTGTGGCCGACCTCAAGTCGGGACAGATCGACGTGCTCGTCACCGCTCCGATCAACAAGCATGAGATGCAGAGCGACACATTCCATTTCCCCGGCCACACGGAGTATCTCGAGTCGTCGCTCGGAGAACCGGGCGAGAAGGCGCTGATGGTAATGTGCTCCGAGGCGCCCGTGCTGCGCGTGGCGCTGCTGACCACCCACACGCCCATAGCCCGCGTGGCGCAGACCGTCACCGCCGAGGCCGTGACAGAGAAGATCAAGGCGCTCGACGCTTCGTTGCGGCGCGACTTCGGAGTGGTGCGCCCCCGCATAGCCGTGCTCGCCCTCAATCCACATGCGGGCGATCAGGGACTGCTCGGAAGCGAGGAGCAGACTGCCATCATCCCGGCCATCGAGGCCGTGCGCAAGGAGCGCATCGAGGCGTTCGGCCCGTATGCCGCCGACGGATTCTTCGGCAACGGGCTTTTCAGCCGCTTCGACGGCGTGCTCGCCATGTACCACGACCAGGGACTCGCGCCGTTCAAGACCATAGCCATGAACCGCGGAGTGAACCTGACGGCCGGACTCCCCTACGTGCGCACATCGCCCGACCACGGCACTGCCTACGACATAGCCGGACGCGGCACAGCATCGCCCGAATCGATGCGCGAGGCCATCTACCGCGCCATCGACACCTACCGCTGCCGCGCGTCATACGACGAGGCACATGCCAATCCGCTCCGCAAACAATATGTGGAGAAAAACAAAAAAGACAACGTGGTGCTCGATCTCACCCGCACCGACGACAAATAATCACCACCCCGATCCATCACAATGAACTACGGTATCATCGCCGCAGGAAAAGGCGAACGTCTGTCATCCGAGGGTATCAGCCTGCCGAAGCCGCTGGTGGCTCCCGCCGGCGAACCGCTCATACGCCGGCTCATACGCATCATGTCGATGCCCGGCGGAGAGGCGGCGATGACACGCCTCGGCGTGATAGTGCGCGAGCCTGAGATAGCCGGCAGCGTCAGGGAGGCCTGCGCCTCGCTCGGCATCGACGCGCCCCTCGACCTGACGGTAAAGGCCACCGCCGACTCCATGCTGAGCTTCGCCGAAGTGACCGGCCGCTTCAAGGGCGACTTCATAGTGACAACCGTCGACACCGTCTTCGAACAGTCAGAGATGATCCGCCTCGCCGAGGCATTCGCCGCACGCACCGACGCCGACGGCTACATGGGGGTCAGCGAGTATGCCGACGACGAGAAACCGCTCTGGGTAAGCACCGACGCCGACGGATATATCACAGCTTTCACCGACCGACGCCGCGACGACTCACGCTACGTGTCGGCCGGAGTCTACTGCCTGCCACCGACAGCCCTGGAGTGCCTGACACAGTGCCGCGCAGCCGGCATCACACGCATGCGCCACTTCCAGCGCGCGCTGCTCGACAAGGGTCTCAGGCTTCGCGCATGGCCTATGGGCAAGGTGGTCGACGTGGACCACGCGGCCGACATCGACGCCGCAAGGCAAATCATTGAATCAGACAACGATCACCATCAACATGGCAGAGATTAAGATAGCGGCTGTGAAGCGCGCCGGGGTCTACTCCCCCAATCATATCGGCAACGACACGGCCATACTCAACATCGTGTCCGAACAGCTGCGCAAACGCGGCTGCGAGGTAAGCGTCTACTCCGAGGAGCAGCTTTGCGCCGGAGCAGTCAGCGAGCCGGTTGTCATCAACATGTGCCGCGAACAGGCATCCATAAAGACACTACAGCGGATGGAGGATGACGGACGGCTCGTGATCAACTCAGGCTACGGCATAGAGAACTGCACGCGCGAACGCATGACACGCATCCTCGTCGGATCAGGCATACCTTTCCCCGAAAGCATCACCGTAGGCACCGACGAGGCCGTGCGGCAGCGGCTGAACGACGCCGGCATGAACAAATGCTGGATAAAGCGCGGCGACTACTACACGATGCACAAGGAGGACGTCAGCTACGTGCGCCACCCCGAAGAGGCCCAGGAGGTGCTCCAGGAATATTTCCTGCGCGGCATCAAGCGCGCCGTCATATCGCGCCACCTCGAAGGCGACCTGATAAAATTCTACGGCATCGCGGGCACCGGCTTCTTCTACTGGTTCTACCCCTTTGTCAACGACCATTCGAAATACGGCTACGAACGGGTCAACGGCTCCGCGCGCGGCACCGAATTCGACATCGCCTCGCTACGCGCCATCTGCGGCAAGGCCGCCGAGACGCTCGACGTGATGATCTACGGCGGCGACTGCGTAGTGGCGCCCGACGGCACGATACGCATCATCGACTTCAACGACTGGCCATCGTTCGCGCCCTGCCGCGCCGACGCCGCCACACATATAGCCAAGGCCATCATGGCCGCAATACGCCAGCACACCGAATCAAAACGACCCGAAAGATGAAACGCCACCCCAAAGATCTACGGCCCGAAGGGTCGACAAGCCGGTTTCCGCTCTTCCCGCGCCTTATAGCCACATCGCTCGGCGCCGGATTCCTGCCCGTAGCTCCCGGCACATGGGGCGCGATAGCGGGCGTGGTGCTATGGCTGCCGCTGTGGCTGTGGACATCGCCCGACGTGACATTCTACGTCACCCTCGGCGCCATAATAATCCTGACGGTGCTCGGCACGTGGGCCAGCGGAGTGGCCGAACGCTACTGGGGCAAGGACCCGGTAGTGGCGTGCGTCGACGAAACCGTGGGCCAGTGGGTGGCCATGCTCCCGGTCAGTCCGCTGTGTCCGTGGTGGGAGATACCGCTCTCGCTGCTGCTGTTCAGACTATTCGACATCTACAAGCCTCTCGGCATTAGAGCCACCGAAAAACTCCCGGGAGGATGGGGCATGATGGCCGACGACATACTCGCCGGCATCTACTCGCTGCTGATCATACTCGCCATAAACCGACATATATTATGAATCCCGCCAACGACAACTCCCGCATCAAGGACGCCTCGCGCAAGGTGGCCGACAAGGTGCTGCGCAGCGATTCGCTCATCTTCACCTTCCTCCGCTCCGTGGTGTCGTCGCAGGCCGCATCGTGGTCCGACATGATTGTGCGAATGGTGATGTTCGCATTCGTGCTCCAGTCAGTCGACCCATTCTACAGGAGCAACATTTCGGTGGCATGCGGCGCGCTGGTGGGAGGCATCGTCAACTGCACCATCAACTACCGTTTCACTTTCCACGCCGCCGGCCAGAGCGTCAAGGCGGTCATCGTGAAATACGCCCTCGTCTGGACCGGAAGTCTGCTCCTCAACATGTATGGCACCACCTTCACCTGCGAGGCGCTTTCGCGCTGGCAGTTCCTGAACGACATCGGATTCACCCCCGACGGCATCTTCGCCGCCTCGACCCTGGCGGTGTCGCTGCTCGTATCGTGGTTCTGGAACTTCGCACTGCAGCGCTACTTCGTCTACCGCCCCTCGGCATTCGATCCCTGGGCCATAAGGATTGTGGACGCGTTCACATTCAAGCATAAGAACAACTGATCAATATTTCATACCGGAACAACCTAAAGATGGATATCAAAACTACATCAAAAAAGACCCGCGACTCTCTCCAGCTGGGCATCTACCGGGTGATCAACCCCTTCGTCAGATTCCTGATCAGGATGGGCGTGACCCCCAACATCGTCACCACCATCGGATTTCTCGGCAATCTTGCCGCCGCCGTGGTCATAGTCATGGCAGGATACGGAGCCGCACACACCGGCATCGTCGACTGGTCGCTCGTCACATGGGCCGGAGCGCTGATAATCGGATTCTCGCTCTTCGACATGCTCGACGGACAGGTGGCACGCCTCGGCGGCATGGCATCGACATTCGGAGCAATGTACGACTCCGTGCTCGACCGCTACTGCGAGCTCGCCACACTCGGCGGAGTAGCCTATTACCTCATACAGACCGGAAGCTTCGCCGGAGCTGTCATAGCCTTCGTGGCTCTTACAGGCAGCATCATGGTGAGCTACGTCAGAGCACGCGCCGAAGGGCTCGGACTGGAGTGCAAGATCGGCTTCATGCAGCGTCCCGAACGCGTGGTGGTGACCAGCGTGGCCACACTCGCCACCGGCATCACCGGCCAGATTTCGGGCTATCAGCCCGGTGCCGAAGGCTTCAACCCCGACATCATACTGGTGGCGGCGATGTGTGTCATTGCAGTGTTCGCCAACCTGACCGCCATAGCGCGCATCAACCATAGTCGCAAACTTCTCGGCCGCAACTGACAATGACAGCGATATCCCGACGGCTTCCTTCCGTGGCCGAATCGGCCGCGTGCGTCGCAGCCCTCTGTCTGTGGCTGACGGTCACGGCGCTCGGCGTGGGCTTCCGCCCCGAGCACACGGTAATGGCCGTAGTCATTGCGGCACTGTTCTTCGCCGCCCCGGCCACACGACGCCTTACCGTGGCGCTCATACCGTTTTTCCTCTTCGGCATCTCCTACGACTGGATGAACCTCCTGCCCAACTACGAGGTCAATCCGGTGGACGTGCGCGGTCTCTATGAAACCGAGCGCGCGCTCTTCGGCATCGGCGGACTGACACCCAACGAATGGTGGGCGCTCCACACCTTCAAGGCCGCCGACTTCATGGCCGGAGTGTTCTATCTATGCTGGGTGCCGCTCCCCGTGATATTCGGCCTGTGGCTCTACTTCTCAGGCCGCAGAAACCTCTACCTGCACTTCGCCATGGTGTTTCTGCTCACCAACCTCGTAGGCTTCACCTTCTACTACATACATCCGGCCGCACCGCCATGGTACGTGGCGCTGCACGGATTCGAGGCCGTGCCGGGCACGCCCGGATCGGCTGCCGGGCTCGAAGCGTTCGACGCCATGACCGGCCTCGGCATATTCGACGCCCTCTACGCGCGCAACAGCAACGTGTTCGCCGCCATGCCCTCGCTCCACTCGGCCTACACGCTCACCGCACTCCTCTATGCCCTCCGCGGACGTGGCATTTCTCTTGCGTGGCGGCTGACGCTCGCAGTGGTGACGCTCGGCATCTGGTGGACAGCCGTCTACACCTCACACCACTACATACTCGATGTGGCCGGAGGCATAGCATGCTCCATCGCCGCATACCTCATATTTGAATACGCGCTGATGAAATGGCCGGCATTCGACCGCTTCACCATCCGCTACACCAATTATATATCCAATGGACAACAACACTGAAAACAAGGCCGTAGAGGAATATGAAGTGCGCCCCGACGTGCTCAACTACGACGACATACGCCGCATGGTGCCGAAACTCGACGGACACGAGAATCTGGTCAACTTCCTGCTCCGCTTCCTATCGGTCGACAAGGTCAACGACATACACCGCCGCTTCTGCGACACCCCCGGACCGGAATTCGTGCGGCGCATGCTTTTCGACGGCTTCCGCATAAAACTCCGCATCGACGGCCAGGAGGTGCTCGACAATCTTCCCGACGGACCGTTCATCACCGTCAGCAACCACCCGTTCGGCGCCCTCGACGGCATCATGCTCATATATCTCATATCGTCGCGCCGCCCAAAATACAAGGTGATGGTCAACATGATACTCGAAAAGATATCGGCCATGCGCCCCAACTTCATCGCCGTCGACGCATGGGCGCAGAAAGACCCGGCCAAACGCGCCGTGAGCGTCAACGGCATCCGTCAGGCCATGCGACAGCTCTCCGACGGCGAGCCGCTGGGATTTTTCCCCGCCGGAGCAATGAGCAAGACCGACTGGCACGGACACCTCGTAGACCGTCCCTGGCAGAAATCCATCCTCCAGATCATCTACAAGGCCAAAGTGCCCGTGATCCCCATATACTTTCACGGATCCAACTCGTGGTGGTTCAACATACTCGGCCACATATGCTGGCCCGCGCGCTCGCTCAGGCTGCCGGCCGAAGTGTTCCGCAAGACAGGAAAGACCATGCACATCAGCGTCGGACAACCGATCACGCTGGCCGACCAGCAGCCCTACCGGGCCGACGTCGAAACCCTCGGAGCATATCTGCGCGAACAGACCTACCGGCTCCGCGATCTCAAATGAGGCTCACGCCCGCCACAACATCCGTGTAATGATCAGCTTTAACACCATCGCCTGAACAATGAGCAAAGAGCAATCGGCCTACCGTCAGAGCCTGAAATCGCTCGACACCGAAGAGGGTATCGATCTGGCCTTCTACCGCCCTATAGGATATATGTGGGCCAGGCTTGCCGCACGCCTCGGAGTGACCCCCAACGCCATCACCGTCGCGTCGATATTCCTCGGCATAGGAGCCGGAGTGTGTTTCTACTTCGGCTCCATGGCCGTCAACGTAGCGGGAATGCTGCTGCTGATATGGGCCAACTCATTTGACAGCGCCGACGGACAGCTCGCGCGAATGACCCGCCAGTATTCGCGCATCGGACGCATTCTCGACGGCGTGAGCGGCGACCTTTGGTTCGCCACCATCTACGTGGCCATCTGCCTGAGGGAAAATGCCACATCCACATTCTTCATGGGTCATCCATGGCTTATATGGGTCATAGCAGTTGTGACTGGAATATGCCACGCAAAACAGGCTGCCATGGCCGACTATTACAGACAGTTTCACCTCTACTTCCTAAAAGGCGAGAGCGGCAGCGAACTCGACCGGGCGTTCACTCTCAAACGCCGGCTCGCATCGCTGACATGGCGCCACGACTTCTGGCAGAAACTCACACTGACATTCTACACGAGCTACACCGTGCAGCAGGAAGCCACATCACCCGCCATGCAGAGCCTGCGCCACGCCATAGCAGAGCGCTATCCCGACGGAACTCCCCTGCCCGACAGCCTCAGGCACGACTTCCGCATGGCAAGCCTACCGCTGATGAAATACACCAACATACTGTCGTTCAACTGGCGCACGATAGCTCTCTTCACCGCACTGTTCCTGACCATGCCCTGGCTCTACTTCGTCTTCGAGCTGACGGTGCTCAACGCCCTGCTCGTGATGATGGTGATACGACACGAAAGAATATGCCGCCGGTTTTCCCGGCTGGTAGCCGATGGTCACTACGACAGCTGCCACTGACACCTTATCAAACACAAACCACCACCATGGCCATAAAAGGAGTGATATTCGACTACGGCGGAACGATCGACAGCCGCGGAGTGCACTGGAGCGAGATCATCTGGGACGGATGGAAACTGGCCGGAGCCACGTTCGACAAAGATGCTTTCCGCAAAGCCTACGTGGCCACGGAGCGCCACTTCGCCACCCACCCGGTGGTACGTCCCGACTTCGACTTCCGGCAGCTCATGCAGGCAAAGACATCGACCGAAGCCGATTTTCTCCGGGCCGACGGCCATGCGGCCGACAGCCACATGGCGCTATCAGCCGCATCCTACTGCTACGACCGCGCACACGAATGCGTAGGAGAAGCCCGTCCGGTGATACAGGCCGTGACCGACCGGATGCCGGCCGTGCTCGTCAGCAACTTCTACGGCAACGTGGAGAGCGTGCTCGCTGACTTCGGACTCCGCCATCTTTTCGCCGCAGTCATAGAGAGCGCCGTGGCAGGAGTCAGGAAGCCTGACCCACAGATATTCCGGCTCGGAGTCGAAGCGCTCGGCCTTCAGCCTGAAGAGGTGCTCGTGGTCGGCGACAGCCTCAGGAAAGACATCCTCCCCGCCGAATCGATCGGATGCCGAACGGCATGGCTAAAAGGCAAAGGATGGACCGACGAAGAGGACCGCGCCACCCACCCCTCGCAGATAAGCGC
>NZ_PUED01000139.1 GCF_003024925.1 Paramuribaculum intestinale | reverse complement strand
TGATAAAGCCATACCACCCGTACCATTCCTGAAACAGAGCCTGAATGCCATATACATACCGGCTGACGGTTATAATATCGGTGAAAACCGCTACCGCAAAACCGCCGAAAAGCGACGTAGCTATACAGAACGCCACGAGCACCGGCATGAACAGCACGAAACCCACCACCTTGGGGAGCACAAGAAAATTGGCCGAATTGACGCCCATGATGTCAAGAGCGTCGATCTGCTCTGTCACCTTCATAGTGCCTATCTCCGAGGCGATGTTCGAGCCTACCTTGCCCGCAAGAATCAGACAGAGTATCGAGTTGGAGAATTCAAGAAGCACGATGTCACGTGTGGCCAGACCTACCGAATAGGCCGGAATCAGAGGCGATGAAATATTGAGCTGCATCTGAATGGCGATCACAGCACCGATAAATATCGAGATGATCATCACAAGCGGAATGGAGTCCACTCCGAGCTTGGAGATCTCCAGCACGGTGCGTCTCAGAGCCACCCGCCATTTGTCGGGCACCGCAAACACACGGCTCACGAATATCCAGTAGCGGCCGAACGAGGTCAGCGATTTTGTCAGTAGCATACTGATAGGTAAGTATCTATTGAAGATTAAACGATCGGACATTACGGCCGACCAGGTCGAATTGACTACAGCCAGCCGCTTTACCGCTGCAAAGTTAACCAAATTTTCTCACCCCGTTGCCGGACATCACCATATTCAGCCAATTTAGCAGCATTTTTAACCAATCCTCAATAGCTGTCACTTGGCAATTATCGGAATTTTGTAAGTATTTTGCACCTTGAAACAAGAGCGTTTTTTTGTCGGGTCGGGATTATTGCGTAAATTTGCAGAGATAACCATAAAGGATCAAACACATCATCAACGACAGCGACAAGACCAATAACAACAATAAACATCATAACATCCGATAATGGAATTAAAAGGAAAAATCATTCTCGACCTCGGCGCCGTGTCGGGCACCTCGAAGGCGGGCAACAACTGGAAGAAGCATGAATATGTGCTCGAGACTCAGGAGACATATCCCAAGAAAGTGCACTTCGACTTCTTCGGCGACAACGCCGACCGCTATCAGCTCAACGTAGGCGACGACGTCACCCTGAGCTTCGACATCGAAAGCCGCGAATACAACGGCCGCTGGTACACCAGCATCCGCGGATGGAAAGCCGAAACCGCCGGACAGCAGCCCATGTCGGCACCCGCCATGCCGCAGGGAGCAGACTTCCCTCCCGCGCCTATCGCACCCGACGGCGGCTCAGACAGCGATCTGCCGTTCTGATCGACGCCACCGGAATACAACCATGACAAGAAACCTCCAGCCAGACAACGACTGGCGGTTTCTTCGCTTTTTATAAAACCCTTAAATACCATATCATAATGAAAAAAATCATGGCTGCGGCCATAGCGGCGACACTCACGGCCGGAATTCCGGCATCGGCCTCCACACCCGACAGCTACGTACCCTCACCCGAAATCGTGACCGCACAGCAGGAGTTTGCCGACAACGGATTCGGCATTTTCCTCCACTGGGGCATCTACAGCCTATTCGGACAAGGCGAATGGTATCTCAACTACGGCGCCTCAGCCGAAGAATATGCCAAATCGGCCAAAGCCTTCTATCCGGCCGACTTCAACGCCGCCGAATGGGTCAAGGCATTCAAGGACGCAGGAGCAAAATACATCACGTTCACCACACGCCATCACGACGGATTCTCGATGTTCGCCACACGTCAGAGCGACTACAACATAGTGGACGCGACGCCGTTCAAACGCGACATACTCAAGGAACTTGCCGATGAATGCGAGAAACAGGGGCTGAAACTCCACCTCTACTACTCCCACATCGACTGGACACGACCCGACTATCCGTCGGGACGCACCGGCCTGAAGACCGGACGCGACACCACACTGCGCGACTGGCCGAGCTACTACAAGTTTATGAACAACCAGCTCACCGAACTGCTCACAAACTATGGAAAGATCGGTGCAATCTGGTTTGACGGCAAGTGGGATCATGACCAGGATTCCACAGCCTTTGACTGGCAGCTCCCCGAACAGTATGCGCTCATACACCGGCTCCAGCCCGGAACACTCATAGCCAACAACCACCACGAGACGCCTTATCCGGGCGAGGACTTCCAGATATTCGAGCGCGATCTGCCCGGACAGAACGAGCACGGACTTTCAGGACAGGACGTGTCGCAGCTGCCGCTTGAGACATGCGCCACGATGAACGGAATGTGGGGCTACAAGATCATGGACCAGAACTACAAGAGTGTGCCCGAACTGATAGAGCTGCTCGTCAATGCACGCGGCAAAGGAGCCAACCTGCTCCTCAACATCGGCCCGCAGCCCAACGGCGAACTGCCCGCAGCCGCGCTTGACCGCCTCAAAGGGATGGGAGAATGGCTCCGCGCCAACGGTGAAACCGTCTACGGAGTGCGCGCCGCCGACTTCCCCGCCCAGTCGTGGGGAACGGCCACACGCAAAGGCGACAAGCTATATCTCCACGTATTCCGTCCCGAAGGCAACGAGATCACAGTGCCCACTGCGTTAAAAATCAAGAGTGCCAAGGAATTCGCCACAAAATCAACACTCAAACACTCACGACTCAAAGAGGGGGGAGTAAAAATCACACTTCCCGAAATCCCTCAGGGTACGATCGACTATATCATCGAACTCGAAACAAAGTGATCATATCAACTCGCTAACCATACTACATGACACACGACAACACAACACATAGAAATCTGCTCGAAGTCTGCGCCGGCGACATAGAAAGCGTCTACGCAGCCTCGCGCGGAGAAGCACAGCGCGTAGAGCTTTGCTCGGCTCTCGCCGACGGAGGCATCACCCCCTCCACCGGCTTCATACGCCAGGCCGTCAGAGTGCCCGGAATGAAAGTCCACGTGCTGATACGACCGCGCGGAGGCGACTTCCTGTACACCCCTGAAGAAGTGGCGTCAATGACCGACGACATCGTGGCGGCCCGCGAAGCGGGAGCGCACGGCGTTGTAATCGGAGCGCTCACCCCCGACGGCGATATTGACATGGACGCCTGCCGCCAGATGATGGAGGCGGCGTCCGGTATGAACGTAACGTTCCACCGCGCCTTCGATCTGTGCCGCGACCCGTTTGAAGCGCTCGACCACATAATAGCCCTCGGATGCAACCGCCTCCTCACATCGGGTCAGGCCGCATCGGCACTCGATGGCGCACCGATGCTCCGTCAGCTCGTCGACCGCGCGGCCGGACGCCTCGTCGTCCTTGCCGGCGGAGGAGTCTGCCCGCAGAATGCCGCAGAGATTATCCGCCTTTCCGGCACATGCGAGATTCACGCATCGGCACGCCACACCATAGCCAGCCACATGATCTACCGCAAACCTGGGGTAAGCATGGGAGCACCCGGCACCGACGAATATTCACGTAAAACGACATCGGCCGAAATCGTGGCCGAAATCATCAAAGCCATCAATCCATGAAACTACGACACATAGCCATAGCCGCCATCATCTCGGCGGCAGCATGCGGCGCGACAGCACAGAACATCGCTACGCCTAAAGTAAAAGCCGATTTCAAAGAACGCCAGGAGAAGGTTGCCAATCCGGCATATTTCACCGTATTCGACCGCAACCTCACGCCACAGCAGCGCGAAGCGCTCGAATTTCTCTACGCCTACATGCCGCTACCCGACATAGCCGACTACTCCGGGGATTTTTTCCTCACAAACGTCGACGCCACCCTGCGTGCCCGCAAAGAGATGCCCTGGGGCAAAAATATCCCCGACCGCGAATGGCGCCATTTCGTCCTGCCGCTGCGTATCAACAACGAAGCGCTCGACAATCACCGTCCGGAATTCTACGCCGAACTAAAGGATCGCGTGAAGGGGCTGTCGATGAAAGACGCTATACTCGAGGTGAACCACTGGTGTCATGAGAAAGCCACCTATGAGCCATCGGACAGCCGCACCCACTCCCCTCTGGCCACTGTTTCGTCGGCCATCGGACGCTGCGGCGAGGAATCGACCTTCACAGTGGGCGCTCTGCGTGCGGTAGGCATCCCTGCCCGACAGATCTACACCCCACGCTGGGCGCATACCGACGACAACCACGCCTGGGTTGAGGCATGGGCCGACGGACAATGGTATTTTTTAGGCGCATGCGAACCCGAACCGGTACTTAACCTTGGATGGTTCAACGCTCCGGCCTCGCGAGGCATGATGATGAACACCTATGCTTTCGGAGCCTACGACGGCCCCGAAGAGGTGCTCGCCACACCCGACGGCTATACCAACATCAACGTCACTACCAACTATGCTCCGGTCGACACCATCACTGTCAATGTGACCGACCGGCAGGGACGTCCGGCCGCAGGCACCGAAGTCAGCTTCAGGCTTTACAACTACGGTGAGTTCTACCCCATAGCCACCAAAACCACCGACCAGCATGGCCGCGCCTCACTCTCGGCCGGAATAGGCGACGTGGTGGTCTGGGCTACCGACGGTAAAAATTTCGGAATGACCAAAGGTTCCGTAGGGCGCGACCGCAACGTGGCTGTGACGCTTGATCTCACTCCCTCCTATACGGGAGTCAAGGAGATGGACATCATCCCGCCTGTGGCTTCAAACAAGCCCGTAGAGGTCACCCCGGCCCAGGCTGCCGAAAACGACCGACGCAAGGTGTATGAAGACTCTCTCCGCGGCGCATACACCGCCACGTTCTTTACCCGCGAGCGCGGCGAGGATCTTGGCAGACGCCTCGGCCTTGACCCCGCCAGAGTGGCTGCTGTGATGATCGACGCCAGAGGCAACCACAAGACCATCGAGCAGTTTCTGAGCGGAGTGCCCGAGGCCGACCGTGAACGCGCCCTCACGCTCGTGGAATCGCTAAGCGTCAAAGACCGCAGCGACGTGCCCGCCGTAATCCTCGCCGACCATCTGACGGCTCCCGTCTACGACACACCGCTCTATGCCGAATACATACTGTCGCCACGCATCGACAACGAAGCCCTCACACCTTTCCGCTCCTACTTCTCCGCCACCGTCGGCAAGGACGAAGCGGCCAGAATGCGCGCCAATCCGGCTGAATTAGTGGCACAGACAGCCCGCGATATAACCATATTGCCCGACTGGTATCCCGGCAACATCAGGATGAGTCCGGAAGCTGTCGACCGGTCGAAAGCCACCAACGCAGCCTCGCGCGACATTTATTTCGTAGCCAAGGCCCGAAGCCTCGGCATACCGGCCCGCATCGATCCCGTCACAGGCAAGACACAGTGGGCCGACGCCAAGGGCAACTGGACTGACGCCAGCTTCGGCGGCGACAGTTCCGCATCCGCAAAACCGGCATCCCAGGGCACACTCAAGCTTGCATTTACCAAGACCGGCCGGATCGATGACCCGAAATATTACACGCAGTTCACCCTGTCGAAGATCGCCGACGGACGTCCGCAGCTCCTCGGCTTCCCCGAAGACGCCACATGGAGCAGCATACTCCGCGACGGCCAGAAGCTCGACGAAGGACAATACATGCTCGTCAGCGGCCAGCGCATGGCCGACGGCGGAGTGCTCTCGCGTGCACAGTTTTTCGACATCCGACCCGAATCCACAGTCAGCGATACCCTCGTGATGCGTCAGGACAACAAGGGAGTGCAGGTGATCGGCAACTTCAACTCCGAGAACACCTACACCGATCTCGCATCAGGCGCGGAGAAATCCGTGCTCTCCACCACCGGACGCGGCTACTACGTCATCGGACTGCTGACCCCCAACCATGAACCCACCAACCACGCCCTGCGCGACATCGCGGCCGTAGCTCCCGAATTCGAGAAGTGGGGACGTGGCATGATACTGCTGTTCAAGGACCGTCAGGACGCCGGACGCTTCGACTCGTCGCTGCTTCCCGAACTACCCTCGACCGTCAGCTATGGAATCGACACCGACGGAAAGATCGCAGCGGAGATCATCGGCAACCTCAAGCTGTCGACTACAGAACGTCCCGTGTTCATTATCGCCGACACGTTCAACCGCATCGTGTTTGTCAGCCAGGGCTACACCATCGGTCTGGGCGACCAGATAGTCGACACCATACATCATCTCGGAGAATGACCATCGACCTGCGCTGCCAGGAAGTCACACGTTACATACAGCCTCTGCGCGAAGGCGGCTCGCTGCCCCTTCTCGCGGAGGCTGACTACTGACTTCGACAACACTTTCGACCGTCTTTTTGCCGAACTTGTAGACTGAGCTCCCCGAGCCACTGTTCCTGAACGACTCCGGTGGCGACCATCGACGGCTCGGCGGCAAGATCGTCTGGTGGTTTTTTCTTGGTAAAGCAAGTGAAAATTTGTAACTTCGCAACATTATTAATCTTGAAACGACAAGCTTCGACAAAATGAGATTACACAGCCGACTCGCAGCCATAGCAGCCACCGCAGCTATATGCCTCAACGCCGCCGCACAGGACACCCCCGCCATCATACCCCTTCCGGCGAAGATTGAGACCTCCGACGGCACTCTGAAACTACCGCAGACCATCGGCTACAGCGTAGCGGCATATCCGGGCGACAGCATCGCCACAGTGATGCAGCGTTTCATACCGGATTTTGAAAAAGCTACCGGATCAAAATTCACCGAAAGCGATACCGGCGCGATGCTCACGCTTTCCATAGATCCGGCCATCGGCGCGGAAGCCTACCGGCTCGAAGTGGACAGCGACGGCATCACGATAGAGGCTTCGCGCCCTGCCGGATTTTTCTATGCCCTGCACACCCCCCGACCACG
>NZ_PUED01000138.1 GCF_003024925.1 Paramuribaculum intestinale | reverse complement strand
CCACAATCTGTTGGCTGACTTTCACAAGCTCGATTGTCTGTTGCTCCAGTTTATACAGGGCCCGCATAGCCTTCGCCTCGGTGAAATTCTCCCGGAGCGTCTTCACAAGCAATCCGTACTCCACGCCGACGGTGCGGTAGAGAGAATTGAGGGAAGAAAGTTTGTCAATGAATATCCTTGTGTTCTCGTCAACATAGAATACTTTGAATGGCTTTTCAAACAGTACCATTTTTATAAATGCCGACATGGATTCAACCTGAACCCTATCATACATCGCCATCAGCATGGCCTGTTCGGAAGCCGTGAAGTTCACAGAGCAACGGAAGACAGTGGTGTCGATCTTCGGCTTGCGTCCGGCCTTATTGTGGTTTTGAGTCATGTGTATGTCATAAATCAGAATGTCTAAATCTGCGGAGCGCAGTGGTTGAACTATGGCGGTTGCGACTTTGGAGCAAACGCAACCAAGTTTACTTGGCAAGGGTGATGTGCTGCAAATTCTATTTGGTGCAGCATATCACATACCTTGCCGCGTATTTAAGTACGCCATAATCAGGAAAGTAAACCGATGAAACGAATGGGTGTATATATGTGAAGTAAATTCTAATCCCCATGTTGGGGAATTAAGGTAATATACCAATGCCAACAGCCATGAGGAATAATACGGACGCTGAAATATATGCGGATGTCAGCCCCGGCAGGTGGAGAATTGGCATGGTCTTATGAATGTTTGTGTGTATGTCCGTAACAAACCTCGGAGCGGTTTGGATTTGTCCGGTAAGCAATGGACGGCAATCGGTCGGTAATGGTCGGCAATATCGGAAATCCGGTAATCTTTTTCTGAATGACTGATGTTTAGTTTGCAGATTCAGTCATTTGTACGACTGGTCAATCACTCGGTCATAAGGACGTATGTTCAGCCTTCATGATGAAAGGATGTCACTTCAGACAATCAAAATCATTTAATAAAGAGCAAACATAATACTGGCATAAAGTCCGAACAGACGAACAATAATCTGAATGATTGGATATATGTCTTTATGAATGAGCGAACTGATGAATGAATGTGTTTATGTGTGCATTTCCAATCAGATGTATGGCTGTTCTTCCAATCTTCTTTATGAATGACTGAACATCTGTACATACAGAAGTCTGAACGTCTGAACATTCAGATGCAAGAATGTCTGAATGTCTGAACAGTCGAATGACCGGACATCTGATTGATATTCTTAATGAGTGGCTGAGTGAATATCGGGCGATTTTCATTCACTCGTCGGATGAGCCGGACATGGTTATCAAGCCGGACTTCCACAACAGGCACGGGAAAAGTGCCGCACGGCGGATGCCGTTCTATTTACCCAACACCAATATAATAATGAAAGAACCGATTTTTGTGGCATTCGCTACCCAGAAGGGCGGTGCCGGAAAATCCACCCTTACGACACTTGTCGCAAGCTACCTGCACTATGTCGTCGGGAAGAAGGTGCTGGCTCTTGACTGCGACGCTCGTCAGCATACGATGATTGAGTACCGCAACAAGGATTTGCTGATGTTGCGCGAGAATCCGGCATACGAGAGACGCTTGGCAAAATTCATGACTTCGTTTGGCGGTGACCCATACGGCATCATCAAATGCTCACCGTCAGATGCGATAAACCTCGCAAATGAAGAAATAGCGAAGGGCTATGAGGCCGACTATGTGTTTTTCGATATTACCGGAACGGTCAACGACAACGATCTGGTGTCATTGCTTGCCAATATGGATTACCTGTTCGTGCCGGTTACGCCTGAGACCGGGGACTTGAAAAGTTCCCTCTCTTTCGCCAACAACGTCAATGAGACCATGCTGTTCAAAGAAGGGATGCGTATAAAAGGCTTGCATCTGGTATGGAACAAGGTGCAGCCGAAAGACCGCAGCAACCTTGTGGAGATAATCAACCGGTATATGTCAACGCTGTGCCTTGAAGCCCTTGACACGGTTCTGCCGCTTAGCGTGAAATATACCAAAGACGGCAGCACATCCGGCCGCGGTGGGATTTTCCGCTCCACGTTTCTTCCCCCAGACAGGAGTCTGCTTCGCAACAGCTGTCTCCCGGAACTGGTGGATGAGATTTTAGGCATAACTAATCCTGAAAATTATGGCGGATAGACAACCTGTGACATTTGACTCAAAAAAATTCCTCGACAATTATGAGGAAAACGCATCCCATGTAAGATTGCCGTCGGCAACGGTTAAACCGGAAGACAATGATACACCCGTAAAGGATAATCCAAAGCAGGAAGTCAGGAAGAAACCGGAGGCAAGGCCTAAACCGGAGGCAAGTCACAAGCAGGATGCAGGCGCGGGACAGTCGGCGCGGGAGGTGGAATATATGGAGAACTTCATCATTCCGAGAAAATATGCCCGAATCAGCCGTAAAAGCAAACAAGTCCCAATCTGCGAGGAATTCAAGAAGAAGATTCAGAAACTGATGGTATTCTTCTCCGAGTGCGGCACGATTACCGAATATGTGAACAATGTGCTTGACAAGCATTTCAAGGAT
Organism: Paramuribaculum intestinale; assembly: GCF_003024925.1. Taxonomy (GTDB): domain Bacteria; phylum Bacteroidota; class Bacteroidia; order Bacteroidales; family Muribaculaceae; genus Paramuribaculum; species Paramuribaculum intestinale. The sequence continues at coordinate 4,273 of NZ_PUED01000138.1, read as the reverse complement.
TATGAAGATGTGATCCGGCACATGAGTGACAACAATCTAAAAATATAATTTATGGCAACCGATAATAAGAAACCCAAAACTGAAAGCAATAAAAAATCACCTTGTGCCACCGCTGAACAGATTGAGGCTTACCGCTCCCAGTTCCTTGAACCCGGAGAGGTCGGCGACCGAAAAGGCATCTTCGTTCCCCGCGAGCTGGTTGACCGTCTGAAGATGTCCGTGCCGCTGTTAGGCATCGAGGGTCTGACAATCGGCGTGTTCGTAACCCGGATATTGCTGAAGCATCTCTCCGGCAATGCTGACATTCTCAACACCCTCATGGAGAAAGGGAAGAAAAAGGCACGCCTATGAATGCAGTCTCGATATTGATAATCTGCGGATTCATCTATCTGCTGTTCGTGACGTGGATGTTCGGCAAGAAGGGAGCGGGAAAAGAAAGGCCTGAACATCAAGACACGCCACTGCCGGAGGCCGGAGAGCCAATAAACTCAAATCCGGTAGAGCCCGATAAATCAAAGCCTGATGTCTCACTCGTCCCCAAGAGCGATTTCAATATGGAGGAGTTCAAAAAGGCGATTACCGAATCCATGCAGACTGCGATGATTCATGTGCTGGAGTCAATGGTTGGCGGCGAAGTCACTCCCGACCAAGTTGAATTCAAGGATAAGGATGACATATCCGAATATACCCCTGACGATACCGGGACAGAGCCGGATCCAAGCATTGACGATGTTGAGCCAGCCGCGCCTTCACCCCCGGCATCCGGCAATTCTCTTGAAGAAATTGAGAGTGCCCTGAAAGTGGCCGCAAATGCGGACAGAGCGACTGCGGATGAGAAAGCGACCGCCGGCAATGTCCTTTCCGGAATGAGCGATGTGGTGTTCATCGGGAAAATAATGGCATCCAACGAAAGAATCAACGAGGGAATTATGGCCTGTATCGCTGAAAGTCTCCGAAACAAGCCGAACACTAAAAAGAAAGTCTCTCCCGCGCCGAAGAAGAAAAGCAAGCCCATAGACGTGGGCGGCACGCTCCGTGACATTGATATGATCAAACGCAAGAAAGATGAAGAAGATTGATTACGGCTGACCGTCTGTCAGCGACCAAACCCATAGCAAATGCCGCTTCAAGGCGTTACAGTGGCGGATGAAACAAAACCGCCGCATTATACAACGTGAACAATATGAAATCTGTAAATGACAAAATGCTCAACCTCAAGGGACGAATCGTCCTCGCCGTACTGATGATTCTCTGCTCGGTGGAGTTTGTCAGTGCAGCCGGCAACGGTCTTTCCGGCATCAACGAGGCCACTACAATGGTGACCTCCTATTTTGAGCCGGGAGTGAAACTCATCTATGCCATCGGCGCGGTGGTAGGTCTTATCGGTGGTGTCAAGTGCTACTCCAAATGGAGCAGCGGCGATCCCGACACCAGCAAGACAGCCGCCTCATGGTTCGGTGCGTGCATCTTCCTTATCGTTGCCGCGACTATCCTCAAATCATTCTTCCTCTGATGAGCGAGTATCAGATCAACAAAGGCATAGGCCGGAGTGTGGAATACAAGGGGTTGAAAGCCCAGTACCTTTTCATTTTCGTCGGCGGTTTGCTTGCCCTGTTCATGGTGTTCGTCATCATGTATGTCGCCGGCATATCGCAATGGGTGTGCATCGGTTTCGGTGCCACCTCCGCCTCCGCCCTTGTGTGGCTCACATTCAGGCTCAATGCAAAATACGGACAATACGGACTGATGAAGCTCGCCGCCGTAAGATACCATCCGCGCTACATCATCAACCGTCTTCGTCTGACTCGTCTGATAAAATATAAACAAAACAAATGATAAACACCCTCAAAGCAACGACACTCGAAAGCAAACTGCCACTGTTGGCGGTTGAACACGGTTGCATCATCTCAAAGGACGCGGACATAACCGTGGCCTTTGAGGTGGGCCTCCCGGAACTGTTCACCGTCACCTCACAGGAATATGAAGCGATGCACGCCGCTTGGTGCAAGGCGATAAAGGTACTGCCGCACTTCTCCGTGGTGCATAAGCAGGACTGGTTTGTCAGTGAGAAATACGCTCCGGAACTTGACAAAGAGAATCTTTCCTTTCTCGACCGTTCGTTTGAACGCCATTTTAATGAGCGTCCTTACTTGGCTCACAAGTGCTACCTGTTCTTGACAAAGACGACAAAGGAGCGTATGCGCCAGCAGAGCAATTTCTCAACCCTCTGCCGCGGTCGTATCACTCCGAAGGAACTCAATCATGAGATGGTTGTCAAGTTCATGGAGAGCGTCGAGCAGTTCGAGCGCATTATCAATGACACCGGCTATATAAAGTTGCGCCGATTGTCCGATGATGAGATTGTCGGCACTGAAACGACCTCAGGCATTATCGAAAGGTATATGTCGCTCTCTATGGGCGAAGTCAACTGCCTTGAAGATATTGACCTGTCGGCAAAGGAGATGCGCATCGGCGACAAGATGCTATGCCTGCACACCCTCTCCGATACTGACGACCTGCCCGGCAAGGTCAGTACCGACAACCGATATGAGCGTCTGTCAACAGATCGCTCGGATTGCAGATTGAGTTTTGCCTCTCCCGTGGGCTTGCTTCTGCCGTGCAACCATATCTACAACCAGTATGTGCTGATTGACGACCACGATGAGAACCTTGCCCGATTTGAGAAAACGGCACGCAACATGAATTCACTCTCAAAATACAGCCGTAGCAACGCTATCAACAAGGAGTGGATTGACCGCTATCTCAACGAGGCACATTCTTACAGCCTGACCTCGGTGCGCTGCCACTGCAACATAATGGCGTGGAGCGATGATGCCGAGGAACTGCGACGGATCAAGAACGATGTCGGCGGACAGCTCGCCACTATGGGCTGTATGCCGAGGCACAACACCATCGACTGCCCGACGCTGTTCTGGGCGGCGATGCCCGGCAACGAGGCTGATTTTCCTGCCGAGGAAAGTTTTTACACCTTCATCGAACCTGCCGTGTGCTTCTTCACTGCCGAAACCAACTACCGCAGTAGCCTATCTCCATTCGGCATAAAGATGGTTGACCGTCTTACGGGTAAGCCCGTCCACTTGGATATTTCCGATGAGCCGATGAAGCGTGGCATAACCACAAACCGCAACAAGTTCATACTTGGCCCGTCGGGCAGCGGAAAGTCGTTCTTTACCAACCACTTCACCCGCCAATATTATGAACAGGGCGCACATATCCTGTTGATTGATACCGGTAATTCCTATGAGGGACTGTGTAACCTCATTCACAACCGCACACATGGTGATGATGGAATATACTACATTTATTCAGAGGAAAAGCCGATTTCATTCAATCCATTCTATGTTGAGGACGGAGTCTTTGATGTGGAGAAAAAGGATTCTATCAAGACACTGCTGCTGACGCTGTGGAAGTCGGAGGACGACCGCATAAGCAAGACCGAAAGCGGCGAACTTGGCTCGGCATTGTCGATGTTCCTTGAAAAGATGTCGAAGGACAGGAATATAGTGCCAGGTTTCAATGCTTTCTACGAGTTTATGAGAGATGAATACCGTGCGGAAATGGCTAACCGTCCGATACCCATCTACAAACAGGACTTCGACATTGACAACTTCCTGACGACCCTACGGCAATACTATCATGGTGGTCGCTTTGATTTCCTGCTCAATTCAAAGGAGAACATAGACCTGCTAAACAAGCGGTTTGTGGTATTCGAGATTGATGCCATACGCGACAACAAAGACCTGTTCCCCGTGGTGACAATCATCATCATGGAGGCTTTCATCAACAAGATGCGAAGGCTGAAGGGTATCCGCAAATTGCTCATTGTGGAAGAAGCGTGGAAGGCTTTGTCAACTGCGAATATGGCAGAGTATCTAAAGTATATGTGTGCGCCCGTAAAGGTTGCAGCGTAAATATCCCTATGGCAAGGGATTAGGTTAGAGTTCAGCAATACATAAACTTTGGGCAATCTGCCTGATTAGCATCTATTAAGTGTCAGATAACAAAGTTTAACGTGTTAAAAAAACCTATCATCTGCCGACTTACTTGTTTCGGGAAAACTTAACCGAGCAGGGAGTGTAGCATGTCGGAAAAGTCATAAGTCAGTCAGTTACCAGACTGCGACTGAATGGCGAGATGAAAAGATAGATATGAGGATAAAGTCCGAATTGATTGAACGATAGTCCGAGTGGTCCGACTTGAGGCTATGACGTAAGGTAACTGTTAATCGTCATATCGTGATACTACTGTAGTG
>NZ_PUED01000137.1 GCF_003024925.1 Paramuribaculum intestinale | reverse complement strand
CTCTTAGAGTATGTTTGAATTTAACACGAAGATATATTTATGGACTTCTTTCCATCCCCTCAAAGGTCTTTTCGGGTGATTTGCGTCAAGTTTCATCGGTCACGATGCCCGCATCGCTCCCTCATCAACTCACGCAAATCTCTCCGAAAATCCTCTTTGAGTGAATAGAAGTGAAATTCAAACATGCTCTTACCGACAAACACACTGCTCATGACTGATCCGCTCCGACTCGTAAGACCCAACATACTCGCCCTCGAACCGTATGCCACCGCACGCGACGAATTCGACGGAGGCGACATATCGGTGTGGCTCGACGCCAACGAATCGCCCTACACCAACGGCGTCAACCGCTATCCCGATCCTCATCAGAAGGAACTCAAAAAGGCCATAGCCCGGCTTAAGGGCGTGGACGAAGCGTGCATATTCGTGGGGGGCGCCGGAAGCGACGAGGCCATCGACCTGACCTACCGCATATTCTGCCGCCCGGGCATAGACAACGCCGTAGCCATTTCGCCGAGCTACGGAGTGTATCGCGTGGCGGCAGCTATCAACGACGTGAAGTATCGCGAAGTGATGCTTGCCGACGATTTCACGCTCGACACCGATTCGCTCCTTGCGGCCACCGACGCCAACACCAGGCTGATATGGATATGCTCGCCCAACAATCCCACAGGCAACGCCTTCGACACCGACGATCTTGAGGCGCTGGCCGACCGCTTCGACGGCATTCTGGTGGTGGACGAGGCCTACGTAGACTTCTCGACCCGCGGGACGATGCTCTCCGCCCTTGCGCGTCACAGGAATCTCATAGTGCTACAGACATTCAGCAAGGCGTGGGGCATGGCCGGACTGCGCACAGGCATGGCTTTTGCGTGTCCCGAGATCGCGGCGCTGTATGGCCGGGTAAAGTACCCCTACAATCTCAACGGCCCCACGCAGCGCGAAGTCATGAGCCGCATAGCCGACGGCCTGCAGGGTCATGTGGAGGAGATAAGGCGCGAAGCCGTGCGCCTGAGCCGCTCGCTGTCCGAATCAGGCTGTGTCGAAAAGGTATATCCCACCGACGCCAATTTTCTGCTCGTCAAGGTCAGTGACGCCGACGCTGTCTATCACCGGCTGATCGAGAGCGGCATACTGGTGAGAAACCGCTCGTCGATGGCCGGATGCGAAGGATGCCTGCGCGTCACCGTCGGCACTCCGGCCGAAAACGACCTTACCATCGAGGCATTCGCCCGCATAGGCCGCGGCGATGCTCCCCTCGCGAAGCGCCCCGAGCGCAAAGGATCCACCGACCGCACAACGTCGGAAACCTCCATCGAGGCCGCTGTCAATCTCGACCGGAGCACCGAGTCGGCCATCGACACCGGACTGAAATTTCTCGACCACATGCTGTGGCAGATACCACACCATGCCGGAATAGGCGTCAGACTGACCTGCAAAGGGGATCTCTATGTGGACGAACACCACACGATGGAGGATGTGGCCATAGCTCTCGGCGATGCCATGCGCGAAGCCCTCGGCGACAAGCGCGGCATAGAGCGCTACGGATTCGTGCTGCCGATGGACGAGAGCCGCGCCATGGTGCTTATTGATCTCGGAGGACGCATCGACCTGGAGTGGGATGTGGAATTCACCCGCGAGTATGTCGGCGACACGCCCACGGAGATGTTCGGCCACTTCTTCAAAAGCCTCGCCACTGCCATGCGCTGCAATCTCCACATATCGGCCCGCGGCGAAAACAACCATCATCTGGCCGAAGCCATATTCAAGGCCTTCGCCCGCGCACTGAAAGCGGCCGTACGCCGCGATCCGTTCAACGACACCATAGCATCGAGCAAGGGCGTCATCTGACACAGTCATCAGCAATTCACATCAAACCCGCAAGCCATGATAGCTATCATAGACTACGACATGGGCAATATCCGATCGGTGGAGAACGCCCTCAGAAGAGCCGGAGCCGAATGGATACTGACCTCCGACCCCGACACCATACGAAGCGCCGACCGCGTGATACTGCCCGGAGTGGGTCACTGCGGCGAAGCCATGGCACGGCTGCGCGAGAGGGGGCTGACCGAGGTGATATGCAGTCTGCACCGCCCTGTGCTGGGGATCTGCGTGGGCATGCAGGTGATGTGTCGCCACTCCGAGGAGGGCGACACCGAGTGCCTGGGACTCTTCGACACCCGCGTCAGGCGGCTGCCCGAAAGCCCCGGAGTGAAAGTGCCCGACATGGGATGGTGCCGCCTTTCGAACACCGAGGGGCGTCTGTTCGAGGGAGTGGGCCGCGGAGCCTATGCCTACTTCGTCCACAGCTACTATGCCCACACATGCTCCGACACCATAGCCACATCGCGCCACGGCGACATGCTTATCAGCGCCGCACTTAAATGGGAAAACTTCACCGGCACGCAGTTTCATCCGGAGAAGAGCGGCGACGTCGGCCAACAGATCATCCGCAACTTTCTCGAACTCTGACATAAAGACACCACCATGATAGAGATCATACCCGCAATAGATATTATCGGCGGACGATGCGTCCGTCTGTCGCAAGGCGACTACAACCGGCTGACCACCTACGACAGCCGTCCGGAAGAGATAGCGCGGCGCATGGCCGACGCCGGCGTAGGCCGCATCCACGTAGTGGATCTCGACGGAGCCAAATCCGGCGCTCCTGTCAACCTTCGTTCAGTCGAAGCGATTGCCTCGCTCGGCGTGGCCGAGATAGAGCTCGGAGGCGGCCTTAAAAGCGACAGTGCCCTGCGGTCGGCCTTCGACGCCGGCGCCACCTACGCCATAGGGGGCAGCATAGCGGTGAAGGATCAGCCGACGTTTGCCGGATGGCTCCGCTCGTTCGGCCCGCAGCGGATCATACTCGGAGCCGATGTCAGAGATGGCCGGGTGGCCACCGACGGCTGGCTCGCCGACTCCCCGCTTACGGCCGCCGACCTGATAGACCGGTTCAGAGCCGACGGCCTGACGCAAGCCATCTGCACCGACATAGCGAGCGACGGAATGCTCAAAGGACCGGCCACGGAATTCTATACCGGACTGTCGGAGATGTTTCCCGACGTGACCGTCACCGTCAGCGGCGGCATATCGTCGATGGACGACATAATGCGGCTCGATGACCTCGGTCTGAAAAGGGTCATTGTCGGCAAAGCCATCTACGAGGGTCACATCACGCTCAAACAGATCGAACATTATATCTCCACACGCGGCTGACCGCTGAACACCTCACACACCATGCCTGCAAAAAGAATCATACCGTGTCTTGACGTCAAGGAGGGACGCACCGTGAAAGGGATCAACTTCGAAGGACTGGCCGATGTCGGCGATCCGGTGGAATTAGGAGCGCGATATGCCTCGGAGGGCGCCGACGAACTGGTGTATCTCGACATCAGCGCCTCGAGCGAAGGACGCGCCACGTTTGTTTCGCTCGTGGAGCGCATAGCCGACCGGATCAACATACCGTTCACCGTCGGCGGCGGCATACGCTCGGCCGACGACGCCTCCCGGCTGCTCGATGCCGGAGCCGACAAGATCACCGTCAACAGTGCCGCCGTGGGCTGCCCGCGGCTGATCAGCGACATAGCCTCGCGCTACGGGTCGCAGTTTGTAGTCGTGGCGATCGACGCCCGCCGGCATGACGGCATCTGGCGCGTGACAACCCATGGCGGATCGCGCCTGACCGACCGCCGGCTGACCGAATGGGCCAAGGAAGCCGAAGAGCGCGGCGCGGGCGAGATAATGTTCACCTCAATGGACCACGACGGCACCCGCAAGGGGTATCCGTGCGACACGTTCGCGACCCTGGCCGACACGCTACGCATACCGGTCATAGCCTCGGGCGGAGCAGGAAGCGCCGACGACATCGCCCACGTGCTGACCGCCGGCAAGGCCGACGCGGCTCTCGCCGCCTCGATATTCCATTACGGCGAGATCAGCATAGCCGAGCTCAAGAGGCAGCTCCGTTCAAGAGGGCTTGAAATGAGAATGTGACCGTCCTCCGACGTAGCAACAGACCGCATATACACCCCACACACATCACTATCCAACCCACGACTATGACTTTTGACGATTTCAGACTCGACAAGACCGGCGACGGACTTCTGCCGGTAATAGTGCAGGACGCCACGACACTGCGCGTGCTGATGCTCGGCTACATGAACCGTGAGGCATTCGACCTCACCTGCGAGCGGCGTCGCGTCACATTCTACTCCCGCTCACGCCGGTCGTTATGGCTCAAGGGAGAGAGCAGCGGCAACTTTCTGGAGGTCGACGAAATGCTCCCCGACTGCGACTTCGACACTCTGCTCATCAAAGCGCGCCCCGCCGGACCGACATGCCACCGCGGCACGACGTCGTGCTTCGACACCGATGACTCCGAGGGGTTTGTCAGAAGCCTGTCGCGCCTGATCGCCGATCGCCACCGACAGATGCCCGATGACTCATACACCACACGCCTGTTCGTGAAGGGGGTAAAAAAAATCGCCCAGAAGGTGGGCGAAGAGGCGGTGGAAACCGTAGTAGAGGCCGTCGACGGCAACCGCACGCGGTTCATGTATGAGATCTCCGACCTCGTGTATCACGGACTCGTGCTGCTTGAGGAAATGGGATTTACTGTCGCCGATCTGGAGCGCGAGCTGCGCCGCCGCCACGGTTAGCGCTGCCGTGGCTGCACGGGCTTCTGCACGGGCGGACGCACCTGACCGGGATTGCCGGGCGGACGCCAGTTGCCCGACGGAGGAGCGACTCCCGCTCCCGGACGCATGGCAGGACGATTGACCACGGCACCCGGACGCAACGGCGGCCTTACGACCGGCACGTAGGCCGGCCCCGGCCACCAGCCGGAGTTCCAGTTGTAGGCGCCCGGCCAATATCCCGACCATGGTGAGTAGACCGGAGTCGTCACTCCGATGCCGAGAGAGCCGCCATAGCCCAGCGGAACGTCGACCGACGTGTCCCACATGGCGTCGCACGATGCAAGCGCCAGAAGCGAGGAGGCGGATATGAGTATGCGGCTTAGAAGTTTCATAATCTGAAGTATTATAGTTTTATATAAAAACGCCTCAGCCACCCGGATGGTTGAAAAAAACGGAGCCGATCCGGCAGCCTGCGCTCTCAGGCGCATTGGCTGCCGGATCGGCAAATATTCTGGAATTATCGTTGCGGCACAGCGGCGCGAAAGAGCCGCCGCTTGCCGCCTCAGAGACGTATGGCCGACACGGCCGTAGTGCGGATACGCGGCTTCAGCTCTCCGCCTATAAGCAGTATTTCTGCGTCGGGGGTCACGGCCGCTGCAGCGCCCGCGCGTGCGGTGGCCTCATCGTCGGCAGCCACTGTCCATGTCTGCGCCGCAGGATCAAACACCATCACACGTCCGTTGAAACGATACCATTCAACGGGATGCGACAGGTAGTCGGGAGCCTGATTGCGGAGCGCTTCGAGAAACACATTCTTGTTCACTCCGCCCATAGCGACGACGCGTCCGTCGGGGAGAGTCACGGCTATGCCTCCTCCGAGCGACACCTCCTCGCCGGCCCTGTCGACCGGAGCGGGAGCCGCACTCCATTTGCCCTTGCCCGAGAGCTGATAGCAGAGTCCGTCGGTGTTGAGCGTGGCTTCGCGTCCGTCGCCCTTGCCGGCGAATCCGCCCCAGAGATACAGACAGGGGTGTCCCTTGGCGTCGGTCGACGCAGCCAGCACGGGCTGCACGCGGGGATTGCCGGGGAACGATGCCAGCGCCTTCCATCCCTTGGAGAGATCTCCGAGGTCGAGGCACAGCAGCTCGTTGGAGGGCTTGCCGCCGACATTGCCGCCGGCCACATAGACGAATCCTCCGGCATAGCATGCCGCCATATTGTCGACAGCCTCAGGCAGCGAAGGGAGCGGAGTCACCACAGCCTCACCATCGTCGCTGACAGTGATCATGGCCACCTGACGAAGGGGCTCGGAGGCCGATGTGCCGCCTATGATCACCAGTCCTTCGGGTGTGGTGGCCGACGCTCCGTAGGCCATCGGCTCGGGAAGGTGACCGATCAGAGTGGCTTCGGCCTGACCGTTGTCACCGGGAGTGAGCGCATAGATGCCCGAATAGAACTTCTTCTGCGCTCCGGGAGCCATGGGATTGGAGGGGAAATTGCAGCCTCCTGCACGTATGATACGACCCGAAGCCATTCCGGCAAAAGCCGCCGACACTCCGGCTTCGATACCCGGCTCGCTTGTGGGAGCCTCACTGACGGGGAGCTTGAACGTTGTGGCCGGCAGATTGTCGGCATTGACCAGATTGGCGCGCGTGAAAGGCTGCCAACCGTAGCGCACGTAGCGCGGTTGTGATTCTGACATATTGGTAGAGGTGATTTTTATGATATTGTCTGATACGATCTCGGCCGTGGCCGGAGTGTAGCGTCCGTCGTAGCGTGCAAGCTCGAATGTGCGCAGAGGCGCGCCGTCCGAACTGTGCATGCCGTGGCCGTTGGCAAACGTAAGCGTCACTTCGCCCGGAGCTGACAGCTCAGCCTTGACAGGCGAAGGCCCTTCAGGCACGATGCCGGTCATCGAATAGACCCGGTGGAGCGCCTGACGCGCAAACCGCTCGCCGACGGGACGCTTGTCGGTAGGATGCACGTCGAGCGAGTCGCCCTTGTCGCTTGTCACCACCATGGCCGTGCCGGGCACGGTCTGTGCCAGACGTCGCTGGCTGTCGCGGAATTTTGGCCACGACGGCCTGTTGAGCGAGCTGAGCTGCGCGAACAGGAACGGCATTTCGGGCTGATTGAAGGCCCTGCGGAAGCTCTTGACCACAAGGGGGAACAGCCGCTCATGCACTTCGATATTGTTGGCATTGGACTCGCCCTGATACCAT
>NZ_PUED01000136.1 GCF_003024925.1 Paramuribaculum intestinale | reverse complement strand
TGTCCGTACTTGATCGAACGCTTGTAGGCCGAGGGGAACATAAGCACCGCATCATCGCCCAGTATGCGCGACAGGTCGTGGTAGAGATATCCCGCGTCGTCGAGCGAGTCGCCCACCACCATGACCGGATGCTTGCGCGCCGGCATTGCGGCGAGCATCATGGCCGGAGCCGAGCCTGCGAGGCCATAGACATGAGCCTCATCGGAAGCGGCCAGCGCCGCCTTCAGCGCCTTTGAGCGCTCGGCGGTCATAAACCGCGCGCACAGATCGGCGATTCCGCTCATTTTCCGGCCGGCTTAAGGATCTCCTCTACCCGTCCGGGGGTGGCGAGCACACTGCGTACACTGTCGATCCCGGGATCGAAGCGCAGGCTGGAAGCTATGCGTCCCGGCTCCTGACAGTAGCGTTCCACTATCTCACGCACAAGAAGCGGCTCTATGGCCTTGCGGTGGGTATCGAGATCGGCCGAAAGCGAGTGCTTGAGCATCTTTTCGAGCACGGCAAACTGTGCGTTGAGGGAATCGCCCTCATAACCCTCGATTTTGGCAGCCTGGCGCAGCCGGTCGAGCATCATCTCGCAGACGCGGTCGTAGCGGAACCGTTCGGGATCAATCGACCGCTTGAAATCCTCATATACCGAGTCGGTGATGGTGAACGTGGATACATCGGGCATCTCATCGGGATGCTCGGCATAATATCTGTTGGCGAAATCAAACGCCCAGAAACCGCTGACAATATTGTAGGTCAGACGACTTGCCTCGGGATAGTCCACCTTGACATCGGGAGTGATACCACCGCCGTCGCGCACTATCCGGCCGCCGGACGTGCGGAACTCGTTGGTAAGGCTGTCGGGGATGCGCGTGACGCGTCCCTCTTCGTCACGGTGACTGTAGTCGATGGCCTGTATGAGCCGTCCGGAGGGGATATAGTATCGGGCCATTGTCACCTTCAGCGATCCCTCGTAGGGGATGTCGCGCGTGATCTGCACAAGTCCCTTGCCATACGACCTGTCGCCGACCACGACCGCACGGTCGAGATCCTGCAGCGCTCCGGCAGTGATCTCGGCTGCCGAAGCGCTCTCGCCGTCAATGAGTATGGCCAGCGGCACTTTGGTGTCGAGTGCGGCGCCGGTGGTCTTGTAGACCTTCTCATTGAGGACTCCTCGGCCGCGAGTACGGAGCACTTCCGTGCCCTTCGGCACGAAATTGCCGACCACCTTCACTGCGCTTTCGACCAACCCGCCCGGATTGCCGCGCAGATCAAGCACTATGGAGCGTGCGCCGTCGTCGAGCAGCGAAGAGAGCGCCTTGCGCACCTCGTCGCCGGTAGTTTCGGAGTATGATGTAAGACTTATGTAGCCCACCTTGTCGTCGCCCTGAAGCATTCCGAAATAGGGCACCGAGGGTATGCGTATCTTCTCCCTGACCATATCCACCTCGATCACCGAATCAGCTCCCGCGTAGGGACGCCGCAGACTGACGTGAAGCTTCGTGCCCGGATCACCTTTGAGCCGTGCCGAAACCTCGGTGTGTGTCTTTCCGAGCATCGTATCACCGTCGATGGCCACGATCAGATCGCCGTGGCGCAGTCCGGCGCGGAATGCCGGAGTGTCGCGATGTGGGCCGGATATATACACATTGCCGTTGCGCTGCATGATATACGATCCGATCCCGCCGAACTCTCCGGTGCTCATTGATCGGAATTCCTCGGTTTCGTTCTTGGGCATATACACCGTATAGGGATCGAGTTCGGCCAGCATGGCGTTGATGGCGGTAGTCACCGCCTTGTCGGCGTCGATGGTGTCGACATAGAATGTCTGCATCTCCTTGAACACCGAGCTGAAAATATCGAGGTTGCGGCTTATGCTGTTTTTCTTGCTGCGGGTGCCGGCGGCCGCACAGATCGTCGCAGCGATCACTATCGTCACTACTTGAAGCAGTTTCTTCATCGTGGAAGGTGGTTATGTGGTTGATTTCAAAATCGAAGAGCGAAATTACAACAATTACAACACTCTCGCAAACCCTCCGGTTTAATTTTTCATAACTCCGTGATCATGGCTATAATTAGCCGGATTTTCAGAAAAACCCGCCGGTAAGTCTTTCAGATTTCGCCGACTATGCTTATTTTTGCATCATATACACCAAACACAACACCATCGGATGAAAATCAGACTGAAACAATTAGCGCGCCGCATGGCAGCCCTGACCATAGCGACCGCCATAGCCACGGCCACAGCCGGAGCCGAAACCATTGTCGACATGACATCATACGGACTGCGCCCCGACACGCGCGGCAACATGTCGCCGCGACTGACCAAAGCGCTTGCCGACATCAGCCGCCGCTACAAGGGCAAGGGAGCCGTCACGCTGAAATTCGCCCCTGGACGGTACAGTTTTCATCCTAAAGGGAGTCACGCCAAAGAGCTGTATATATCCAACCACGACCAGACCAATCCAAAGCAGGTGGCATTCTGGATCGAGGGGATCGACAGCCTGCTTATCGACGGCAACGGCGCCGACTTCATATTCCACGGCACGATGCTCCCTGTAGCCGTCAGCGGTTCGACCCACGTGACTCTGCGCGACTTCCATATCGACTTCGAGAATCCCCACATAGCGCAGGCCACCATAGTGAAATCGGACTCCACCGGCATAGAGTTCGAGGTAGCTCCGTGGGTAAAAGCCGGGCACGACAAAAACGGATTCTTCACCACCGGCGAAGGATGGACCGAACGCCAGCGCAGCGGGATAGCTTTCGAGCCGGAGACCCGACGCGTAGTGTATCGCACGGCCGACCTGTATCTGCCGCTCGACAGTGTGGTCCCGACCGGACCGCGCCGCTATTTCGCTCCCCGATGGCGCAACCGGGCCATGCTTCCCGGCATGATTGTGGCAATGCGCTCATGGGCCCGCCCCACACCGGGAATATTTCTGGCCGACTGCACCGACATCCGCATTTCCAACGTCAAAGTGCATTACGCCCAGGGCATGGGACTGCTCGCACAGATGTGCCGCGACATAACGCTTGAAGGCTTTGAGGTGGCACTGCGCGGCGACAGCGATCCGCGCTACTTCACCACTCAGGCCGACGCCACCCACTTCTCGGGGTGCAAAGGTCATATCAGTTCCACCGGAGGCCTCTATGAAGGCATGATGGATGACGCCATCAACGTACACGGCACATATCTCAAAGTCGTAGGCCGCGAGGGAGCGCGCACGCTCCGCGCACGCTATATGCACGGCCAGAGCTACGGATTCCGATGGGGCGAGCCGGGCGACACCGTGCAACCCATCGACGCACCTGTGATGGAACCCTACGGCAATCCGCTCGTCATAGCCTCGATCCGACCGGCCGACACACCGGATATCGCCGGCGTCAAGGATTTTGACATCACCTTCACCACCGACATAGACACCGCTATCACCGCCGCCGGCGGACGATTCGGCCTGGAGAACCTGACATGGAGCCCGAGCGTGACTTTCGCCGACAACACCGTGCGCAACAACCGCGCCCGCGGCAGTCTATTCTCCACTCCGCGCCGCGTAGTGGCCGAGCGCAACCTCTTCGACCACACATCGGGCACCGCCATACTTCTATGCGGCGACTGCATGGGGTGGTATGAAACCGGAGCCTGCCGCGACGTCACCATCCGCAACAACCGGTTTATCAACGCCCTCACGAGCCTATATCAGTTTACGGAGGCCGTCATATCAATCTACCCCGAGATCCATCGGCTTCAGGATCAGAAAGGATATTTCCACGGAGGCAAGAGCTATCCCGGCATCGTGATCGAGGACAACACATTCGACACATTCGACGCCCCTCTGCTCTACGCCAAATCGACCGACGGACTCATTTTCCGCCGCAACACTATAACCCACAATGCCGACTACGCGCCTTTCCACCACAACCGGTTTGCAATAAAACTGCAACACTGCCGATCAGTGGAAATAACCGACAACTCCGCCCCGTCGACACTGTCGATGATAGTTGAATAATCCGACGCACAACACACAAATCCCTGTGCCGACACCGCTTAGAGATTGTCTAAATTTGTCGGCACAGGGATTTTTCAATATCCTCAAAAACAACCGGATGTGATTTTTTTTGATAAAATACGCTCCAATGCTTGCATATTTCATCCAAACGACGTAATTTTGCAGCACAATTCCTTTGGGACTAAAACATAATGCTTCAATAGCTCAGTTGGTTAGAGCACCTGACTGTTAATCAGGGGGTCGTTGGTTCAAGCCCATCCTGAAGCGCCAAAGATAGAAAAAGCAAGAATTGGGACACTCCTGGTGCGTGATGTATCGGGAGTTTTTTTATTTCCACGGCATCCCACCCCGAATGAGAACATTTCTGCCGCCGCAGCCGTTAACCCACAGTCAACCATCCCTCCACACAACAGCAACATGAGCAGACAGCAACCCATCACAAAAGATCACGACACGGCCGACATGATCGGCACGACCGTAAGCAGTCTGGCAGCCGCCGAAACACTTCCGGGAGTGTGCCACACACGACTGCAGGGAGAGCCACTGCCCAACCACGACGACACACGCCGTATCGTCGAGCTGTGCCGCCATCTGTTCTTCCCCGGCTTCTACGCCAACAGCCAGGTGAGACGCGACAATCTGCTCTACCATATAGGCATAGCGGTAGATCAGCTGCGCAGCATACTCTCCCGCCAGATCACCGCCGGCCTATGCTTCGAAACCGAATGCGGCACACCGCCTGACATGAAGGAAACCGCCGCGCGCGCCGAACGTCTCACCATGCAGTTCATAGAGCAGCTGCCCCACATGCGCACTCTTCTGGCAGCCGACGCCGAGGCCACCTATCGCGGCGATCCAGCGGCCAACTCCACCGAAGAGGTGATATTCAGCTATCCCGGACTGCGCGCACTCACCTGCCACCGCATAGCCCACGCGCTTCATAAGCTCGGAGTGCCGGTGATCCCACGCATGATCAGCGAGCTTGCCCACAGCGAGACAGGGATCGACCTGCACCCAGGCGCAACAATAGGCCCGGGACTGATGATAGACCACGGCACAGGAGTGGTGGTCGGCGCCACATCGATAATAGGCGAAAACGTGAAGATCTATCAGGGTGTGACGCTCGGCGCACGATCGTTTGCACGCGACGCCGACAACAATCCCGTCAAAGGAGTGCCGCGCCATCCGACAGTAGGGCGCGATGTGGTGATCTACGCCAATACCACGATACTCGGCCGTATAACCATAGGCGACGGCGCCGTGATCGGCGGCAACCTGTGGGTGACCTTCGATGTAGCTCCCGGCGAACGACTCGTGCAATCCTCCCCCACCAATATCGTGCGACTCCCCGCAGAATAATCGGATAATAATCCGACACGCTTTTCTTTGACAGATGAAGCGGAATCGCTAACTTTGCACCACGACTGCGGCCATACAGCCCGACGGCTCCGCTATGCCGCAGCACGCAACGTCACATCCAATCCAAACAACCGACACACCCCATCTGACATTATGTACTCAACCGACGAATGCAGAGAGTTTGAAATGGTGGCCAAGACCTTCAAGGGTCTTGAAGAAGTGCTTGCCGAAGAGCTTCGCGGCCTCGGCGCCAAGAATGTCGAACCCGGACGCCGCATGGTATCGTTCGAGGGCGACCTCGCCATGCTCTACCGCGCCAACATGTGCTGCCGCACAGCGCTGCGCATACTCAAGCCCATATACAAGTTCACGGCTTCCGATCCCGACACGCTCTATTCCATGGTCAAGGAATTTGACTGGACCAAAGTGCTGTCGCTCGACAAGACCTTTGCCATCGACACCACGGCCTATTCCGACGAGTTCACTCACTCGCGCTTCGTCACCTACCGTGTGAAGGACGCCATAGTCGACTATTTCAAGGACCGTTTCGGCCCCGACAAACGCCCCGGCGTAAGACTGCAGGACGCCGACGTGCTCATCAACGTCCACATATCGGGCGAACGCGTCACACTGTCGCTCGACTCATCGGGCGAATCGCTCCATAAACGCGGCTACCGCGTGGAGCAGACCGAAGCCCCGATCAACGAAGTGCTTGCCGCCGGCATCATTCTCAAAAGCGGATGGCGCGGCGACTGCCCTCTTGTCGATCCGATGTGCGGATCGGGCACTTTCCTGATCGAAGGCGCCATGATCGCCGCCGGCATCATGCCGGGCATCTACCGCAAGCGTTTCGCGTTTGAGGCGTGGCCCGATTTCGACGCCGACCTATTCGACAGCATCTACAACGACGAATCGTCGGAACGCGAGCCGTCGTGCCGCATCATAGGCGCCGACATCTCGCCCAAAGCGATAGCCATAGCGCGCGCCAACATCAAGCAGGCCGGAGTAGGCCGATATATAGATCTGGAGGTAAAGGCCATCAAGGACTGGACCGAAGCTCCGGCCGACGGCATACTCGTGACCAACCCGCCTTACGGCGAGCGCATCGTCACCGACGACATGGATCGGCTATACCGCGAGATCGGCTCTGCGCTCAAACATGTGTTTACCGGCTATCACGCATGGATCATAGCCCTGCGCGAAGAGCATTTCAACGCCATCGGACTATCGCCGTCGGTGAAAGAGGAGGTGTTTAACGGCGCTCTCGAATGCCAGCTCCGCGAATACGTGATATTTGACGGCGACTACAACTCGTTCCGCCGTCAGGGCGGCTCCATACGCCACTCAAAAGACGCCGACGACGCCACACGCGAGAACAAGCGTGAGCGCAAAGGTCCGCGACGCATGAGCGATGACGAATGGCGCTCCGAAGCCCGGCGCAAAGGCTTCGGAGGCAAAGAACGGCGGACTAAGTCGGACCGCTATGCCCCCAAACAGAGACGGCATTCCGGAAACACCGGACACGCCAAACACCAGCGACAGCCAGAA
>NZ_PUED01000135.1 GCF_003024925.1 Paramuribaculum intestinale | reverse complement strand
CATATATACTACGTAATAGTCGGGGATTTCATTCAAAATGAAGTAAGAAACCTCATTCTTCTCAGCCTCCAAGTCTATCTTGAAAGTAAACCGGGCCTTTATTTGATTATTTTCCTGATTAAAATGATATAAAGTGTCGGAATAAGTCAACGAAATCGGGAAATCCGGAGCAGATCGGTATGACCAGACCTCGTTCTCAAGCCCTTGTTTTGCACCATTTGACACTAATTTCGTGGCAAGCTGATCCACATACACATACTGTATGCTATCATTATTGAGATTAATGTTTGCACCATTGAATTTAACCTCATCACGATCCTTAAGCGCTATATGGAATACCGATAAAATGGAGTCTGACCGCAAGTACATCTTGCCCTTGTTTATCCAAGATGGCAGTTCAATTTTTCCAACGTATCGACCGGAAAAATCATATTTCAAAATCTTCGGTCCCACAAACGGCAACAGATATATCACACCATTCCGTTCATCTATAATGCAATCTTTTATACTTGTGTCATATTCCACCGGCCCCGAGCCATAAGATCCTAATTCGGTGATAAATTTTCCATCTTTATTAAAAAGAAGGATCGGTCTATTATCGTGCTGTCTTATGACAATATAGTTATCCGAGAAATGCATCCATTGACACTTAAAATAAGCTTCCTCATTGTTCTAAAATCTAACGATTCTAATCGAATCCATGAGGGTGCTGAATTTCACGTCTAATGTTTGGTCGACATCACCATAGTCACACACCAATATTTGCGAATCATCGACATTGATCACATCTACGTTTTCGACGCCGGATTTACATCCGAACATTGCCAAAAGAACCACCGATAAAAGTATCGATCTAAACATAATATCTTGCATCTTAAAAACTTATCCTCATTTGGTCAAACATATTTACAGGAGCCTGAGCACTACATACCACCACCCTTTAAGGTGGTTCATTCATGGTTAGTCATCTCTCTGTCATATACAGCACTTACTGTAATCCAATGTCTTTCCATTTGTGAATTAATCACCCTCAAAGATATATATAGAAATTAAGATTCACAATCTTTTTCTATAGAAAATTAAAAAAAACACAAATACCTGAAAATATGATTATTATAAAAGAGGCATTTGCTAGTTCTAATCTGCCTTATCCCGAACCGTTACCGCCAAAAGGTTAGTCGCCGCAGCTGTCCAATCCGAGTTGTATGGCCTCATCCTCTTCATTGAACGCAGAACATTCGGAGCGAGCCGGAATGCGTTTTATGAACTTTGCAGGATTGCCGGCCACGATTGTATCGGCGGCAACGTCCTTGGTCACGACACTTGCAGCTCCTACCACAGCATTATCGCCTATGGTGACGCCTGGAAGCACCGTCGCTCCGGCTCCGATCCATGCGTTTTTACCGATGTGGACGGGCTTGCATGTGATTATCTGCCGCTCATAAAGGTCATGATTGTTGGATATGAGCTGTACGTTAGCGGCTATCATCGCGCCGTCGTCAATTGTTATCCCTCCGGCCGACATCATCAGACATCCGGGCATCACAACCACATTTCGCCCGATCTTGACCATGTGCGGTCTTACGGCTGTCAGAGGAGTGCCGACTGTGCTCCCTTCGCCCATTGAGGGAAAGACACTGTGCATCAGTTCGTCATACTCGGGAGTGCCGGGCATTGTGTGGTTGAATCTGAATATGAGTTGAGCCTGCTCATTGGCAAGAGCCAGTTCTTCAGGCGTCTGCTTTGTCACGTCTATTTTTACTTCAAGAGCTTTTTTGCGATAATTGATTTCTTCCATACAGATATAACGATTAGCGCTGCCATTATTGCTTAGACTTGCCCACCGGAGGTTCGGTGAGAGTTATTCTGACAACCGTGGTAATGCCAAGACTCCGGGTTATAGCCTCATCAAAACGATCCATATATTGTGGAAGGAAACGCTGACAGATCAGTCGCAGTGCCTCAATCTTTTCACAATCATTATCGACAATCTCAGCTTTGCCGACAGCTATGGCTGAATGGTAATATTCCGTATAATTATTCTTCTCTTCCTCAAATTTCGGAGTGCACTTGCTTACTGCCGACAAGCTCACGACCGGATTTACTTTGAGGCAGTCAAGTTTCTCGCCCTCTCCGGCGCAGTGGAAATAAAAAATCCTTTGATCTTTTCGGACAAGCGACAGCGGCAATCCATAAGGGGTTCCATCCGTACGCGTCATGCTGACGGTTACGTATGGTGCTTTGTCAAACACCTCCAGAGCCCATTCCGAACCCTTCTGCCTGCTGGCTTTTCTCATCGCTTTCATTTCTTATTTTTTTGATATTTTTCCTTGACTATATCATAGGCGCGTCGCACAAGCGAATAAATCACGCTGTCCGAAACATCACCGTTCAGGTTGAGCTGTATCCAGTGGCGCAGGCTCTGGTTCAAAGGATCGCTCACCGACGCATGATTCATGCGTATTTCCTCGACTTCATCGGGAGTGGATTTCACTGTGACGGAAGTGAAGTCGTCCATATCCGCGAAACAGAACATGTGATCAAGCACATAGAATACCAATATGGAGTCATATCGGCGCGCAAACTTCCCAAAAGGAGTTTTCTCCGTCACGTCATCCATCGAAAGACAGTAATCTCTGATATCCTCAATATTCATAACCCGCATCACTTGCATTCATCTCATTTTGAACCATCTTCAACCGACACCGGCAGTCCGTCATCCATCCACTCGATGATTCCGCCTGTCAGATTGACGACCCTGTATCCGAGTTTTGCAAGCGATTCTGCCGCCTCCATTGAGCGCCGCCCGCTTCTGCAATACACCAGCACAGTAGTATCTTTTGACAGCTCTTTTTCGGCCTGTAGCTGGAAATCATCCGACTTTACATCTATGTTTATCGCTCCGTCAATATGTCCTTCGGCATATTCCTGAGGCGTGCGGACATCAAGCAATATCACCGAGTCGGCCTTGAGTTCCTTTTCAAATTCCGAAGCCGCAACAGACACAATATTGTCTGTATGGCTGCATCCGTATGACTGTATGGCACACATCACTATAATTATCAGATTGATAAGTTTGGTTTTAATCATTTAGAATATATTGCTGGATATTATGATTGTTCCGACTATGCTGACTACCCTGCACCACCAGACGATCAGCCATCAACCCACTTCATTTACCATATTTCCGCTCAAAAATATCGAAGTGTTCCTCACCCCATTTTAGCATCAGATCAATGATTGGCATCAATGATAGCCCGAGCGCAGTGATTTTATATTCGGAGCGCGGAGGCAGTTCCGGATAGATTGTCTTCATGACGAGACCGTCCTCCACCATCTCCTTGAGCTGAATGTCGAGTACCCGTGGAGCGGCTTCCGGCAGACATTTGTGTATCTCGCTCGGTCGCTGCGGCTCGCCGTTCCTCAGTTCATCGAGGATACATGATTTCCACTTCGACTCAATCAGACTCATTGTAAGCCGTAACGGGCAGTCAAGATCCACCGGTATTTTCTTTTCGTATGCCATCGTTTCTGTTTTATTTTTCTGTCCGGTTGCAAAGTTAGCCAATAACCGCCTAATTTCCATATACCGAATAAATTTTCGGTATCTGAATAATTTTTCGGTACTTGATTTTAGCCAGTTACAGGCGTAATTTTGCATTCAGTTATCGCCTTGGCTTTTTGCCTTGGCAACAAATATCTTCTAATTTATAAACTTAAAATTATGCGAGACAAAATCAAGGAATACGAAGCGGTGGCTCATGCCGCCGAAAAGTTTGTGAAGAGTGTAGCCGAAGGCAACAGCGAGTATGCAAAAACTCTGTTCACCGACGACGCCGTGCTGTTCGGCATACTCAATGGCACAGTTGAGCGCGGCTCTATCGAACAGTTCTATCGCAATGTCGATACCGTAGGAGCAGGTGACGTATTCAAAGCTCGCATCGACGTGCTCGCCGTAGAAGAAACCGTTGCCGTGGTGCGTGTCCTCGAAGAGGGCTGGGGCGGATCAATCGACTTCACCGACTTCCTCCTGCTTCTGAAACTCGATGACGAATGGAAGTGCGTGGCCAAGGCCTACAACCAAAACTCAAACACCATCATCAAGTAAAAATCCTTACGATCGATGGCAGTGCGTCTTCAGGATGCGCTGCCATCGCACTTGATGAAGTCATCCAAGCACTCCACCGGATACAGAAAAAAAATATGCTTCCCAGCCATAGTTCTCATGATTTTTTATACCTTTGTCTTTGTAAACCAATCTCCCACCACCCTACAATCAGAAGATTATGAAACACTGTGCGCATTACCTGATCTCATGCCTGAGTGCGATCGCTGCTCTATCCTCATGCTCCACGTCTGTAAAAACCGAACCACCTGCCGAAATATATTTCACCGACAACATCACGGTATATCCCGCCGATGCGTTTACCCCCGACAGCATCACCGCGTCCGTAGTGATCGACGAAGTGATCGGCGCCATGTCGATTACTGCCGGCAATGGACTGATAGCGGTCAGTACGCCTCGCGACGAACCCATGGTGAAGATCTACACCTCAACAGGGAAACCGCTCGGAGCTTTCTGCCACAGAGGCCAGGGACCCGATGACTTTTTCAACACCCATATATTTCGCCCCCACATCTCTGAGACCGGCGACACTTGCCTATGGATCAACGACGTGACCGGTCAGGCTCTGAAGCGCCTCAACATCAGTCTGAGCCGTCGCGAGGGTCACACAAAGGTCGACTCCGTGGCACCTACAGCATTCGGCGCCATAAACGCACTTATTGCGGGCGACATCCTTGTATTTGAAATGATGGACAATGATGCCTATAAGCTTCGATACCGCAATCTGGCAGAGCTGACCGACACACTTCATACGGAGCAGATGTACATATATCCATCATCCGACTTCTACGCCTACACCGGCAATCCTGACGTATCTCTCGACGGGAAACATTTAGCCATCGGAATGTCATATTTCAATCAGCTCAACATCATCACTCTCCCCGACATGGAACGCAGCGCCGTATCCGTCGGCAACCTGAAGAAATATGACAACTGCTATAATTCAGCCGAAAGAATGCCTAAATTCTACGCTTACGGCAGCACTACATGCGGCAACAATGACGTGTATGCCATCTATTATGGCATGGCCGAAGGTGACATCGCTCCTGAAACGGAACAACCCGTCGGCACCACCATCCACGTGATCACGTTTGACGGCACTGTCAGAAAAATACTTGCCGCGCCCGAACAGCTCCAAAGCATATCATTCGACGAAGACACTGCTACGCTTTATGGCATCGGCGCCGACGAACGTATATATAAATATGACTTGAACGGCCTGAACTGAACCGCAATGAACCTACTCGAAGCCATCAAAGAGCGTCGGTCGGTAAGAAGCTACGATGGCAATCGACTGACCGACCTACAGATCGCCACACTGCTGGATGCAATCAACGAATCATCCTCACCGTTTGGAGGCCGGCTCACCATACGCCTGAAAGAATTCGATCTCCGCAAAGGCTACCGCCCCACCACCTACGGCATGATCAAAGGCGCCCGCCATTTCTTCCTGCTCGCATCAGGCGCCGACGGAGAGTCAGCGCTCAGCACCGGATTCCGGTTCGAACAGATCGTGCTCAAAGCATGGCAGATGGGTTTGGGCACGTGCTGGATCGCCGCCACATTCAAAGGCTCTGACTTCGACCGGGATCAGACATGGCCCGAAGGCGAAACGCTCCGCATAGTCTGTCCGGTAGGAACGGCGGCCCCACCGACAGCCACAGAGCGACTGACACGACTGGCGCTTCGCAGCGCTAACCGGCTCCCGTTCGACCGGTTGTTCTATCACACAGACTTCCACACCCCGCTTCACAAAGACAACCGTTTTGCCGAACCGCTCGAAATGCTTCGGCTCGCACCATCATCCACCAACTCCCAGCCATGGCGGGCACTCGTCTGCGACAACCACACCGTCCACTTCTACTATCGTCACAAGAGCGATATCTCGCTCATCGACTGCGGCATCGGCTTCTGCCATTTCCATAAAACGGAAAAGTTCCGCGGCCATGACGGGATATTCTTCAAAGCCGACGCCACCCCTGCCCCGCCCCGCGACTGGAAATATCTCATATCCTACACCACCGCCCCCGCCTGATCACTCTACAAACGGTAATACTACTTGATTTGAGCGAGGCGACCAAGCAACCATCTGTTGATGACTTCACTGGCGCTTTCGAATTGCAAATTGCGCCTGAAACTGATATTTTGACTGCAATTTGTTTGACTTTTGCGCAAAATAACGTAAATTTGCGTTGAAGCCTATTTAAGAACAACTCGTATTTATCTATATCATGAACAGATATTGCCGCTACATCTTTATCCTGCTGACACTTTCATTCACAATGTCGGCAAACGCCAAATCAAAGTTCACCGCCGACATAAAAATGCGTAACGGTCACGAGTACTCAGGAGTAGAATTCACTACGCCAAAAAGCTGGGATAAAGAAGTGGCCGTCAAAATCAACGGAGAAAAATTGAAAATCAAAGGGGATTCTATCGACCACATCGTCTTCTGGCCGACAAAATATCCCGACAACCCACAGATAATATGCTGGCACACCTACGGCTCAATCGACAACAAAACCGGCGAATATAAGCCGAATTGCGGCCATAATGCCAAAAAGGGAGAGCCGTCCAAGCAATGGTTTGCAATTCATGCAGCAGGAGAACATGTCAACTTATGGTCATGTTTCAGCTCAATCAAGTTGACCGGAGAAACTGTATACTTTACCACCACTCTCAGCAGTCCATACTTCTTTCAGAAGCATGACGGTCTGTTTGTCCACATACCTTTCACCCTATTCAAGAGCGGCAAAACCAGAGAATGGCTTTCCACATTTTTC
>NZ_PUED01000134.1 GCF_003024925.1 Paramuribaculum intestinale | reverse complement strand
GGTGACAACAAGTGCGGTGTTATCAGTTCCGCTCAATGCCTCGTTTCGCAGAAACTCCCGTTTCTCCTTGTCCTGACTCTGATTTTTCATATAATCGAATGCGGCAAGGAGGAAGCCGCCGGTGCCACAAGCCGGGTCACAGACTGTTTCGGTTATTTTAGGGCGGGCGCAATCAACCATTGCCTTGATAAGGGGGCGAGGTGTAAAATATTGACCAGCACCGCTCTTCTTGTCCTGACCGTTACGTTCCAAAATGCTTTCGTAAATAGCACCCTTCACGTCGCCTTCGAGAAGCCAGTCTTCCTCATCTATCATCGTGATGACCTTTTTGAGATAGACCGGTTTGTCAATCTTGTTCTGAGCTTTTGTGAAGATTGTGCCGATAAGATTATCCTGACGACTCAAAAAATCGAGCGTTTCTTCATATTGCATTAGAAGGTCTGTTCCGTCGAGAGCAGTCAGTTCTTCCCACTGATACCCCTCCGGTATGGCCGATTCCTCGCCGAGTTCACGGTTCTCCTTATCCATTTTCAGAAAAAGGAGATATGTCAATTGAGTTATGTAGTCAGTAAAGCCTACACCCTGACCTGAAAGGGTCGTGGCGAGGGTCCATACTTTTTTTATGATTGATTGTTCTGTATTGTTTGCCATTGCCGAGTTAAATTTTAGGCTACATTTCTGTGATAGATTATGAATCCGGCGAGAGACAAAAGAGCCTTGTTCGCTTCTGTGAGATTGCCAAATGCTTTAACAAGCTGAGCCGCCTGAGATTTGTCTTCCTCTCTGATATCCTTTATAGTTACAGCTCCATTTGATGCTATATACCTTACAACCTGCTTGATGACCTCAATCTGCTTGTCGGAGATATTACGCTGAAGCTGACCGTACCAGAGGTTGAAATACTGGTTGGCCGACGAACAGAGCGAGTCGAGGCGGTCAATCTGACCGAGGGCATAACGCACAAGCTGGATTATATTTGTCAATGCCTCCTTCTCCTCTTGTGTTGAGCGTGGCTTTACCTTCTCGCGATTGAGAAGAGAATAACAATTCCAGAGTTGAGAGACATTGAACTGGGAGTTTGCCCTGCGAAGCTGGACTGAGAGGTCGCGAAGCATTGAATAGGTCAACGGTTCGCCGGAGTTATTATAGATTATGCGCAATGCTTCAATCTCATCAGCATGTGTCTTGCAGTAATCCTCAAATGCGGAAGTCGTTTCCTGTGCTTCCTCCATAGAGAATCCTTTGGATATAAGGGTATCCTCACCGGGCATCAAGGTTTTGATGAAACCTGCGTTGAGAGTAAGCAGAAGCTCACGCGCCTTCGGATTATTTGCCAACGGCGCAAACAGACCTTTACGATCTAAATTAGGCTCATTGACATTGCGATACGGAGGCAACGATGGAGACGTTTCGGGGTCGATTGCCTTGAACATCCTTTCCGAAAGATCGGCCATAGTTATGCCGTGGGTCAGTTCAGTAAATTCATTGCGCTGTCCCTCGGTAGATTTGGAAGAAATACGAGCCAATCGAGCTGCCAGAAGTTTGAAATAACCGTCAGGAAGTTCGCCGTGCGTCATACGTTCAAGGAGTTTCTTGAATGTTATTGTCTCGGTCGGGCCTTCATCTTCTCCGGGAGCCGGAACTGTCTTTTCAGATTCAGTAACGCCGACAGCATCCACCAGAAAGAAGCAGTCCTTGCTGAAAGCATTCGGGGTCACGTTTCGCAGCACATCATCACCGATGGTGCGTGTGCCTCGTCCCTTCATCTGGATATACAGTGGTTCTGAGCGGACATCACGCATGAAAATCAGGACTTCAAGCGGCTTTACATCCGTGCCGGTGGCAACGAGAGTACAGGTAACGGCAATGCGGAACTCCTTGTCGTTTCGGAAAGAGCGGATAAGAGCATCGCTGTCGCCGGAGGAATACGTTATTTTCTGTACGAACTTATCATCATCTTCCTTGCCGAACACCTCTTTGACAATCTTGACAATGTTGTTGGCATGAGCCTCGTTGAGGGCGAATATCAATGTCTTGGGCAGGTAGCCAAAATTTAGTTCCCGCTGCGGCTCAATAAACATTTCAGAATAAACGGCATCCTTATATGTCTGTAGGATAAGCTTAATTTGAGCCGGATTGATAATGGAGCGGTTCAGTTCCTCCTTTGTGTAGTTCTGCGATTCGCGGTTGGTGATAGTCTCTACCTTGCCTGTGTAGCGTGTCACCTGACGCAGTTTGTCTCCGACACGGATTGCTCCACCGTTTTCTGTTTCCTGAGTCTTGATACGATAGATTCTTGCGCCTACATTGACACCATCGACTATTGATTTTTCAAGAGTGTAGTTGACAACGATATTGTTGTTGAAGAATGCCTTGGTTTCGGGCACGGGGGTTGCTGTCAGGCCAATCAACCGTGCGGTATTGAAATATTCAAGCACTTTCTTCCAGTTGCCGTAAATAGACCTGTGACATTCGTCTATAACGATGAGGTCGAAATAATCCTGCGGCAAAGCCGGATTCGGAGGGAGGATTATGTCTTCGGTAGTGCCGGATTCCTCGTCATCGTCATTATCGGTCGTAATCGGCTCACCTTTCAGAAAAGCGAAGAGTCGCTGAATGGTAGAAATTACAACATTGGCATCCTTTGGTATGACTGCAGATTTAAGGCGGGACACACCAAATATAGTATTAAACGGGTCTCCTGTCTCTGTCAGTCTGTAAGTGCCAAATTCGCCCTCAGCCTGCTTTCCAAGGTTATTACGGTCAACCAGGAAAAGGACTCGCCGCATTTTTGCATAATTCAAAAAGCGATAGGCCGCTGTTACAGCAGTATATGTCTTGCCTGCACCGGTTGCCAATACCATTAAAGCGCGATTCTGACCGGCGCGGAACGATTTTTCAAGTTCGGTGATTGCTTCAAACTGACAGTCACGGAGTCCGCGTTTCTTCACCACCGGGAGACCTGCAAACTGATCTTCTATTCCAAGCATCTTGACAATCTCTTTCGGAGAATGGATGCGGTTTATCTCATCGTAGGCCGAGTCTTCCTTTTCTTGATTCTTGAAAAGGACAGATTCGCCATTGGATAGATAAACGAGAGGCAAGGGATTGGAATGGGTCTGATAACAGCAGGGGACGGCACGAGTGTAGTGCTCGGCTTGTTCAGCAACATAATCAGCCGTAATATCAACTTCTTTACGTTTGGCTTCGAGCACACCAACCGCTTTTCCGTTTATAAAGAGGAAATAGTCAGCTTCAAGATTGTTCTCAAGCAATCCCTCCCGTATAGCTACGGCAGTTGCGGCCGGTGTATAATGGTCGCGGTCGGTGACCTCCCAACCTGCGTCCTCAAACCAGCGGTCAATCTTGACTCTTGCTTTTTCTTCCGGTGTCATGTTCCTATATCTTTATATTATCGGAAGTTGTAGTTCAAAAAAACAATCGCATATCACTATTCCCCATAGCTTAACTCCGGCTCTGATGCAATGGCTGAATCATTTGGATTCAAAAGCGTGCGAACATCAATATGCAGACACTCGGCAATATCGTGAAGCGTTTCCAGTGAAGGTTGAGCGGTGTTCGTACACCATTTTGAAACCGTTGCAGGGTCTTTGCCGAGTTCTCGCGCAAGCCAAAGATTGGTCTTGTGCTGCTCTGCAAGCACTACTTTGATCCGGTTGATATATTTTGCCATAGTCAATGTGATTTGCGAATTATGCAAATTTAGTGAAAAATTCTGAAACCACAATGGAAAAGACCAATTTTCGGAGTAAAAAGCGTTCCAAAGCCCAATGAGTCGGGGCTTCGCATGGAATGTATCATAAAAAATGTATGAATGGCGTAACTTCTTCATTTACCTTTGATGCCCTGTGGTATTATCCATTGTAATGACTAAAAGCAACACTCAGGTATGAATAAGGTGATTTCAGTTATCGTGGCACTCATAGTGACATTTAACGCCCTCGCTGTCGATCCGGCAGGAGCAAGAATTGATCGAGACGGAGGCATGGATATTCCAACTCCTATCTTGATAATAGGTTTGATAATTGCTACAATAGGATGCTTCGCATTGGGGTTGAGCAAGAACAAAGACGGCAAAAGGGACTCCTCCGGTATGATTGGGCTGGGTGTCCTTGGCGTTGTCGGCCTAATAGTAGCATTTAATCATATATGCTGAAACATGTAAAATGGTAAAGGACACAAAAGGGCGACAAATAGACCTTAATCAATTAAAACTGTCCAAAGTGTTTGCCACTTTGGACAGTTTATTCTTAACTTTACCTACAAATAACCATTATCAAGATAACCTGTATGAACCACCGATTATCCATTCTTCTCCTGCTTGTATCCTATGCAGCCATCACATGCGGTCAAATCGTCTTTCCCTCTCCCAACCAAGTGGAAATGAAAAAAGGCAAACTCACCTTACGAAAGAACATTTCCATGTACGCTGCGGACACCACCGCATTTTACGTAAGCCTTTTGCGTAGCGAAGTGCTCCGCAACTCTTCCGTCAAATGGCAGTCCAACGCATCGACCGCTCACATCTGCTGGATGAACGACACGTCGCTTCCGCCCGAAGGATATAAGATAAGCATCAATCCGAAACAGATGACCATAACCGCCTCCTGCGAAAGAGGGTTCGTCTACGCCGTGCAGACTTTGCGTCAATGGGTTTCGGGCCCGGCCGGGAAACTTACCTTTGCCTGTGCCGACATCACCGACTCCCCCAGTATGCAATGGCGCTGTTTTATGCTGGATTCCGGACGCCAGTACCAACGGGTATCCACCATCAAAAAGTACATCGACATGGCTTCCCTGCTTAAAATGAACTATTTCCACTGGCATCTGACGGAAGGGTTGGGATGGCGGATAGAAATCAAGCGGTATCCGCGCCTTGCCCAAATAGGAGGTTCGGTAGGAAAGGCAGAAGAACAACACGGATTCTACACACAGGAAGAGATACGTGAAGTAATCAGCTATGCCAGCCAGCGCAATATCACCATCGTGCCCGAGATAGATATGCCGGGACACGCGGAAGCTGCTCTTTCTGCCCATTCGGAGTTGGGCTGCTTCGGGCTGCCCGTCGAAGTGCCTCAACATGGATTCACCCAAAACATATTCTGTGCCGGAAAAGATGAGGTGCTGACTTTCCTGAAAAACGTATTGGACGAAGTATGTGAACTATTCCCATCCCCCTACATCCATTTGGGAGGAGACGAAGCACCAAAGGGGAATTGGAACAAATGTGAAGACTGCCAAAAGAGAATAGCAGCGTTGAATCTGAAAGACAGTCACGACCTCCAACTATGGTTCTCCGCACAGATGGCAAACCACTTGAAGCAAAAGGGACGCAAAGCCATCTTCTGGGGAGATGTCGTATATCAGGACGGATATCCGCTGCCCGACAATACAGTCATCCAATGGTGGAACTACCGTGGACATAAAGACTTAGCGCTCCGCAATGCACTCAAACACAACTACCCGGTCATTTGCAGCTCCAACTACTATACGTATCTCAACTTTCCGCTCACTCCGTGGCGGGGATATGCAAAAGAACGCACGTTCGACTTGAAAGACTTGTATTTGAACAATCCTTCAAACAAGGCTTGCAATGAAAAGAATCCTTTGATTCTCGGCATGAGCTGCGCATTATGGACAGACGACGTAGTGACGGAACGCATGATAGACCAACGCCTGTTTCCCCGCATCATCGGACTGGCAGAACAGATGTGGTATCAGGGAGAGCCACTGGACTTTGCCCGTTTCTATGAGCACGTGCTTCAAAAGAAAGAATGGTTCGAACAGCAAGGATATGAATTCGGGCCGGCTTTAAAAAGCGAAGTGCCGCAAGATTACAAATGGGATTAAAAAAAGAATATCATGAATAAAAGGAACTTATTTATCGGTGTTTCCGCCCTATGCGGCAGTTATCTACAAGGGCTGACTTTACATACACAACCCAACATTATTTATATTTTAATGGACGATCTGGCAACTATTTCATGAATTACTTTATTGGTTTACTATATTAGACTCTTATGCTTGATGATGTTCACAGATAGACTTAATCGTTCAATAAGTACAGCTTATCATACTTTTATTTGATGACATTAAGAATTATTCTTATTTTTGCGCAAAAGTTTATTATGTCAGACTATGGAACTAAAAGATATAATGAAAGAGCGACGAGAAATCCTTTCTCTGACCCAACAGGATCTTGCGGAGATGGCGCAAGTCGGGCTTGCCACGATCAAGGACATTGAGCGTGGCAAGGGTAATCCCGCGCTCAACACCGTAAAGAAGATTCTTGATGTACTCGGCATTGAGATTGAATATCGCATAAGGCAGACAGTATGAAACAGCTTGAAGTTTATTTCAATGATATAAAGGCCGGGATTCTTTCCGAGCAGAATCCCGGAACCGGGTATTCTTTCCAATATGATGAGGAATATCTCAAATCTGCCATGCCACCAATATCGGCAACTTTACCAAAGAAAGTCACAGCATATAGTTCTGAACATCTATTCCCTTTTTTCTCAAATATGCTTCCTGAGGGAGCCAACCGTCGCGTTATATGCCGCATCCTGAAGATTGACGAAAATGACTTTTTCGGACTACTTGAAACAATGGCCGACAGAGATTTCATAGGAGCTGTAAATGTAAGGAGGATAAAAAATGATTGAAATTAGGAACTGCCCGTCTTCTCTCATAGAGGGATTCGATACATACAGCCCCAAGGCCGCTAAATCTCTTTTCGGAAGGATTAAAGTGAATCCTATACTCGGGTTTGATATTGACGAGTTCCGAAACGTTGGAGAAAAAGTTTTCTTTCAGAAAAGATGAGACGCAATTACGTCCGCATCGTAAACGAACGGATAAGCCGCTTCAACAGAATATCCGAATAATAT
>NZ_PUED01000133.1 GCF_003024925.1 Paramuribaculum intestinale | reverse complement strand
TGGGGCGTTCGTTGGCAGCGTCTGATTGGTATAAGAGACAGCTTCAAGGCTTCAGACTCAGGCCTGTCACGTCAGGCCGACACCGACCTCTCCGACAACGGCCGCACCGACGCCAACGGCCGGTTCCTGACCGTAGCGCAGAGTGCCGCGCTCGAAACCGACTTCACCGCCGCAGCCGAATCGACCATCAACGGAGTGGTCAGCATCAAGAGCTACGTGACACTGCGCCAGCGCTCCACCCGTCAGAGCACCCCGTTTGACGATCCGTTCTTTGAATTTTTCTTCGGCACCCCGCGCCGCCAGCAGCAACAGCCCCAGCAGCAGGAACAGCAGCCCAAGGAGCAGCCGATGGGACTCGGATCGGGAGTGATCATCAGCGCCGACGGACATATCGTCACTAACAACCATGTCATCGAGGGCGCCGAACGCCTTGAGGTGACACTCAACGACAACCGCACCTACGACGCCACCGTCATAGGCACCGACCCCACCACCGACCTCGCCCTTATAAAGATCGAGGCCGACAGCCTCCACGTCATACCGATGGGAAGCTCCGACAATCTCCTCGTGGGCGAATGGGTGCTCGCCGTGGGCAATCCGTTCGGATTCACCTCCACCGTCACCGCCGGCATAGTCAGCGCCAAAGCCCGCTCGATCTCCGACAGCCGCCAGGGACGGATGACCATCGAATCATACATACAGACCGATGCCGCCGTCAATCCCGGCAACTCGGGTGGAGCGCTCGTCAATCTCAAAGGCGAACTCATCGGCATAAACACCGCCATATACTCGCAGACGGGCAACTATGCCGGCTATTCGTTCGCCATACCCACCTCGATAGTGGTCAAGGTGATGACCGACCTCAAGAAATACGGCACGGTGCAGCGCGCGGTGCTTGGCATCACCTTCCGTGAACTCACCCCCGAGATCATCAAGGAGAAGGGATTCAAGAACATCAACGACGGCATTGTCGTGGAGGAGGTCAGCGAGGGCGGAGCCGCCATGACCGCCGGAGTGAGACCCAACGACGTGATCGTGGCCATCAACGGCACGGCCATCCACAACAAAGCCCAGTTCATGGAGCAGCTCAGCCGTCTCAGCCCGGGCGACAAAGCCTCGCTGACCATCGTGCGCGACGGCAGCACCAGAAACTTCGACGTGACTCTTCTCAACAACCAGGGATCCACACGCATCGTCAAAGCGCCTACAGTGGAGGCACTCGGCGCCAAATTCGCCAAAGTGGCCGACGACAAGCTCCGCGCCTTGCGTCTGCGCAGCGGAGTGCAGGTGAGCGAGGTGACTGGCGACGGACGCTTCAAGCGTGCCGGCATCCGTGAAGGCTTCATCATCTCCGACATCAACAACGGCCGCGTCAGCTCGCCCGAGGATGTCGAGAAGATCTACGACGCCATCATGAAGAGCGACGACACCTACGACAAGGTTATGTTCATCTCCGGCGTCTATCCCACAGGCAAAAAGATGTATTACGCTGTAGATCTCGCCGACTGATGATAGAATACATACATGGCCCTCTGGCCGAACTCACACCCGCCTACGCCGTGGTCGACTGCCACGGCGTGGGCTATCTTCTTGCCATCACACTGACAGCCTACACCGAACTGCAGGACAAGAAGGAAGCCAGGCTGCTCGTTCACGAAGCAATCCGCGAAGACGCTTATCAGCTCTACGGATTCATCAGTCCGCAGGAGCGCGAACTGTTCCGCGAGCTCATTGGAGTCAGCGGCGTCGGCGCCAATACCGCGCGGATGATACTCTCGTCGATCCCCGCCCCCGAACTGGCGTCGGTCATCATCGCAGGCGACCACGCGCGGCTCAAAGCCGTCAAAGGGATCGGAGCCAAGACAGCACAGCGCATAGTGGTGGATCTTCGCGACAAGATCAAACCCTCGGGCGACATACCCGCAGCCGCCATGGCTCCCGCCGCAAGCGAGGCATTCGAGGAGGCTCTCGCCGCTCTCGTGATGCTCGGATTTCCGCGTCCGGCCGCAGCCAAGGCGCTCCGCAAACTCTTCGACGCCGAGCCTCAGATCAAGGTGGAACAGGCCATCAAGAAAGCCCTCGCCATGCTCTGATCCGGCACAAATCCGGCAGTTTTTTCGGCCATCGCCACCGGTTTGTCCACTAATTTATTGCAATCAAGCCGCAAAGCCGACAAAACCGTTGGCGGATTGTGAAAAAATTTCTAACTTTGCACCGCCATTACAAACATTGCGCCTTACCAGCGCGATTTTCTAACGGATTAATCGATTAACAGCATAACAAAATGAAAAAAGACATCCATCCTTCCAACTATCGCGAAGTTGTGTTCAAAGATATGTCGAACGAAGAGATCTTCATCACACGTTCTACTATCGCCGCCAAGGAGACAATCGAGGTGGACGGCAAGACCTACCCCCTCGTGAAGCTTGAAATCACAAGCGCCTCACACCCCTTCTTCACCGGCAAGCAGAAACTCGTCGACACCGCCGGCCGCGTCGACAAGTTCATGAACCGCTACGGCAACCGCAAGAAGAAATAAATCCCGCGAAAGAGAGCAGCGGTGCCTGCAGCGCCCTGCACGAAGGATCACAAACCGATACGACGGTCCTGTGTCATGACATTATGCGTTGACACAGGACCTTGTTGTATGCCATAAGAGCGTGTTACTTACACCACCTACCGTCATGAACACCACCATCCTCACCGCCACACACCACACCCCCTGCGGAGATCTTCTCATAGGCGCCGTCGGCCATCGGATATGCCTGTGCGACTGGGCAGCAGGCGGCAGTCCGCGGCCTGTGGTGGAACGCCGCCTCCGACGCCTCTACGGCCCGCTGTCCACCCCCGGAGCAGCCGACTCGCCACTGATCGACGAAGCGCGCCGACAGCTCGACCTGTATTTCGACCGACGGCTACGCAAATTCGACCTGCCTCTGGCCATCGACGGCACGCCACTGCAGCAAGCCGTATGGCGGCGACTGACAGCAATCCCCTACGCATCCACCATCAGCTACTCGCAGCTGGCGGCATCCGTCGGACACCACACAGCCGTAAGAGCAGTGGCATCGGCCTGCGGAGCCAACGCCATATCAATCATCGTCCCCTGCCACCGGGTGACCGGCGCCGACGGCTCGCTGACAGGCTACGCCGGCGGCATCGCAGCCAAACGCCGCCTCCTCGACCTCGAATCACACGCCGCCACACCAATACCATGAGGCATGATTCGACAGACATCTTGTCATTCTCGGAATAATTCGCTATATTTGCATAAAACGAAAGCGACTCACTACACCGACAGCTGACAACCATGGCAAAGGAAATTCAATTTATCTTATACAATCTCCCCGACAATTCAGGGACAGTGCAGGCTTATGTGGAGAATGAGACACTATGGCTTACACAGAAAGCCATCTCTCAACTGTTTGGAGTTGACCGCACCGTCATAACCAAGCATCTCAAAAATATATTTGAGACAGGAGAACTCTATGAAGAATCAGTATGTGCAAAATTTGCACATACTGCGACCGATGGAAAAAAGTATAATACGGCCTTTTATTCCCTTGATGCCATAATCAGTGTCGGATACCGCGTAAACAGCCGCCGCGCCACCATGTTCCGTCAATGGGCCACACGCATACTCAACGAATATATCCGTAAAGGATTCGTACTTGACGACGAACGTCTCAAACAGGGAAATGCGACATTCGGGCGCGACTATTTCCGCGAACTAATTGAACGCGTACGCTCCATTCGCGCCAGCGAGAGACGCATCTGGCAACAGATCACCGACATATATGCCGAGTGCAGCATCGATTACGACCGTATGGCACCGGCAACAAAAGATTTTTATGCCATGGTACAGAACCGGTTTCATTATGCCATAACCGGACATACTGCCGCCGAGATAATACACTCCGGCGCTGACCATACGAAACCCAATATGGGGCTTACTTCATGGAAAAACGCTCCTGACGGCCGCATACTCAAATCTGATGTAACTATTGCTAAAAACTATCTGACCGACAAAGAGATCCGCTCTCTCGAACGGACTGTCACATCCTATTTCGATTATATTGAGGGACAGATCGAACGCGGAAACATATTCACCATGGAACAATTTGCCGAAAGTGTCAATAAATTCTTGACATTCAACGATTATAAGACATTACCAAATCGCGGCTGCATATCCGCCTCACAGGCCAAGGCAAAAGCGGAAGCAGAATACGACCTTTTCAATCCTACCCAACAGATCGATTCTGATTTCGACAAAGAGATCCGCCGTATACTCGACACTTAGCATGCCATATCGCCGCGACAGTTTTCAGCGCAAACAAGTCGCCGCGTCAGAATCGGGCATTCTGACACGGCGACTTTGATTTAAGCCATAATTCGGCAAGGGTTGTCGGCTCAGGCAAGGGTGTACTTGCAGCGGACCGGCGACACTATCGTGCCATCCTTTTTGAGCTGGGCGAATACCTTGTCGACCACCTTCTTGTCAAGCCCGGTGACCTCAGCCACCTTCGAGGCGTTGACAGGCTCTCCGGCATTGCGGATCGCCTCTATCACAGTGTTGCGTTCATCCATAATATCTCTGTTTTTTTGATTAAGTAATACGTTATTTTCAAAACGGATGGGGCGTCGCCTGTCATCGGCCACGCCCCATCGCTATATCAGTGTCGGGCCGCAGGCCTTATTTCACTTCCTCGAAGTCGACGTCGGTCACTCCGTCGCCGCTTCCCGGCTGCGGCCCCTGCTGCGAGCCGGGCTGCTGACCGGCCTGCTGCTGAGCCTGTGCCTGTGCGTTGTGGATAGCCTGCTGGGCTGCGCCGAAGGCTGCCTCCACCTCCTTGATGGCGGAGTCGATGCCGTCGATATCCTGAGCCTTGTGAGCCTCCTTGAGGCGTGTCAGAGCGGTTTCGATCGGAGCCTTCACGTCGGCGGGGATCTTGTCGCCCAGCTCGCTGAGCTGCTTCTCGGTCTGGAATATCAGCGAGTCGGCCTGATTGATCTTGTCGGCGCGCTCCTTCTCCTTGGCGTCGGCTGCCGCATTGGCCGCAGCCTCGTCCTTCATGCGCTGTATCTCTGCGTCGGTCAGGCCGCTCGATGCCTCGATGCGGATGCTCTGTTCCTTGCCGGTGGCTTTATCCTTGGCCGAAACATTGAGAATGCCGTTGGCGTCGATCTCGAAAGTGACCTCGATCTGCGGTATGCCGCGCGGAGCGGGAGCGATGCCGTCGAGATGGAATTTGCCCAGAGTCTTGTCGTCCTTGGCCATGGGTCGTTCGCCCTGCAGCACGTGGATCTCAACCGAAGGCTGATTGTCGGCGGCCGTAGAGAATGTCTCGCTCTTGCGGGTAGGAATGGTGGTGTTGGCTTCGATAAGCTTTGTCATCACGCCGCCGAGAGTCTCGATACCTACCGACAGGGGCACTACGTCGAGGAGCAGCACGTCCTTCACATCGCCGCTGAGCACACCACCCTGGATGGCAGCGCCCACAGCCACTACCTCGTCGGGGTTGACACCCTTCGAGGGAGCCTTGCCGAAGAACTTCTCAACCACCTGCTGTATGGCCGGGATACGGGTCGAACCGCCCACGAGTATCACCTCGTCGATATCCTTCGGGGTCATGCCGGCATCCTTGAGAGCCTGCTCGCAAGGCTTGATGGTGGCCTGGATGAGCTTGTCGGCGAGCTGCTCGAACTTGGCGCGTGTCAGCGTCTTCACCAGATGCTTGGGTATGCCGTTGACAGGCATGATATACGGCAGGTTGATTTCTGTCGAAGTGGCGCTCGAAAGCTCTATCTTGGCCTTCTCGGCGGCCTCCTTGAGGCGCTGGAGAGCCATCGGGTCCTGACGAAGATCCACGCCCTCGTCCTTCTGGAACTCGTCGGCGAGCCAGTCGATGATCACATGGTCGAAGTCGTCGCCGCCGAGATGGGTGTCGCCGTTGGTCGACTTCACCTCAAACACGCCGTCGCCAAGCTCGAGGATCGAGATATCAAACGTGCCGCCGCCGAGGTCAAACACGGCTATCTTCTGATCCTTGTTGGTCTTGTCGAGTCCGTAGGCCAGAGCGGCTGCGGTAGGCTCGTTGACGATACGCTTCACGGTCAGTCCGGCAATCTCGCCGGCCTCCTTGGTGGCCTGACGCTGCGAGTCGTTGAAGTAGGCCGGCACAGTGATGACAGCCTCCGTCACAGACTGTCCGAGGTAGTCCTCGGCAGTCTTCTTCATCTTCTGAAGTATCATGGCCGAGATCTCCTGCGGAGTGTACTCGCGGCCGTCGATGTCGACACGCGGAGTGTCGTTGGAGCCGCACACCACCTTATAGGGCACGCGCTCTATCTCGCCTGCCACCTGCTGGCAGTTCTCGCCCATGAAACGCTTGATCGAATAGATCGTGCGCTTGGGGTTGGTGATGGCCTGACGCTTGGCCGGATCGCCCACCTTGCGCTCTCCGCCATCAACAAACGCTACTACCGAAGGAGTCGTATTGCGTCCCTCGCTGTTGGGGCTCACCACAGGATCCTTGCCTTCGAGAACGGCCACACACGAGTTGGTGGTGCCGAGGTCAATGCCTATAATCTTTCCCATAATTAAAAGATTTTATTTTGTATTTTTATTAATATTTTCTGTTTCTGACCGACACCCGCTGACATTGCGGGCCGCCGGCGATCACTAATACAAACAAATCACGTGCCAAAAAAGTTGACTCATACATAAAGTTTTATCAGCAAGCATATTACCACAAACCGCGCTACTGACACACATCTGACATAGTGTCATCTCCGTGTCAGCCTCCGCCACCGGCGCTGCGGCTCATCCACGAAGATACCTGAGACAGGTGGCCCGTGCTGACGCGGGCGGCTGATCTCGCAGGCTCCGCAGCTCGGCCGAGTGGAGTGGACGGCTCTCTTTCCCCCGGTC
>NZ_PUED01000132.1 GCF_003024925.1 Paramuribaculum intestinale | reverse complement strand
GTGTTTATACCTGTAACATACTTTTCAGCATCTTCTCATTTACAAGCCCTCCCCAAGCAAATATATGACAACACACAAAGTTATGACAAACTTCCTGATGCATTTTTTACAATTATGAAGCTTTGCATTCTCAAATATTTATTAACTTTGCATGAAATTGACACCATGTTTATAAACTATATAATATACTGATATTCAATATACATTAGTGTTTATAAATATAAAGTCAATGTAAGTAAGAGTGTTGACAACGTATTTGCGGGCAATGAAGGAAATATTTCTTTCCACACCGCTTACAGACATTATTGCTTTTACTTGGTATTATATTTTAATTTTATCCTATACTATATAAATCATGGGTACAAAGAGCTACTCCGAGGAAACAACCCGTCTGCACGAAGAGATAAACCGGCTTAAAAAAGAAAAGGGCGCGGTGATAATGGCCCATTACTACACAAATCCTGAGATACAGGATGTGGCCGACTTCATAGGCGACTCCCTGGCACTGGCCCGCATAGCCCAGGATGTGGAAGAGAATGTAATAGTGATGTGCGGAGTGCATTTCATGGGAGAAACAGCCAAGATACTTTGTCCCGACAAACGTGTTCTCGTGCCTGATCCGGAAGCCGGATGCTCTCTTGCCGACAGCTGCAAGGCCGAGGACTTCGAAAAATTTATAAAGCTTCATCCCGGTCATACGGTCATTAGCTACGTAAACACTACAGCCGACGTAAAAGCTCTCACCGACATAGTAGTCACCTCGGGCAATGCTCTTAAGATAGTGAATTCTCTTCCGGATGACGAGAAAATCATATTCGGTCCCGACCGTAATCTCGGAGAATATATCAACTGCCTGACAGGCCGCAACATGGTGTTGTGGGATGGAGCATGTCACGTACATGAACGTTTCTCGCTTGAGAAAATACTTGAGCTTAAGAGAGAAAATCCCGACGCGGAGATACTCGTTCATCCCGAATGCCGTAAACCTATCCAGACCGTAGCCGACAAGGTGGGATCGACAGCCGTACTGCTCCAGTATGCACGCGAAAGCAAGGCCACACGGTTCATAGTGGCTACCGAAAGCGGCATACTTCATCAGATGCGTCTCCAATGTCCTGAAAAGGAATTTATAGCCGCTCCGCCGTCGGATACCTGCGGATGCAACGAGTGCGCATATATGAAACTCAACACACTTGAAAAACTACGCCGCTGTCTGGCCGAAATGTCGCCCGAAGTAGAGGTAGATGCCACGCTTGCCGAGCGTGCCCGACGTCCGATAGTAAGGATGCTTCAGATGTCGAGATAAGGTATGTAAGAGTATGTTTTATTTTAACATGAAAACGATGGTAAATAAGTGTTGAAATGGTGTTGAAAACAACAACGTAACTTTTCAGTAATTTAATTTGCATATACCATTGCTATTTTCAATATACCAGCAGGCTTAAAAACACAAAAAAGATAACAACGCATTATCAAACCTTTTTCTCACCGTTACAAGGCGTTTTTATACACAATAATCTTTATAATCTTACTTACGCGACAGGTTATAAACATGATGTAAATAAACCAGATGTTACATTATCTTACAAAGATTTGCAGTGTTTATAAAGTGATGATACGATAAGATGTGAATGCAATAACAGTATTATGCAAACAAATCATCGAAAAGTTATTGTTGCAATTCACACCAATTGTTATTTTTCTTTGGAATTGCTTTTTGAAGATTTTAATTTTTCAAATAAATATATCACGATGTCAGTAAGCCACGGTGTACACCTCAGGCATGTATAGAAGCTTAAAGAATTATCAAACGCTATTCAATGCCTTAGAGGATGTCGATAAGGCCACATATAATATAATGGCGTGTTATATAAATAATATAAGGCGTGCGTTGTTTGGATATATAGGCAAAGTGTTGTATATTTGCGCTAACACATAGCAAAACGTCAATAAAAATGTCGCTGATAATACCAAAAAGCTACAAACGCAAGCTTCTTCCCGAAACGACGGAAGTCGCTATCAAGATGATAAAGGACGATTTTCAGCAGCGTCTGTCGTCAAATCTCAATCTCAGGCGTGTCACTGCCCCGCTCTTTGTGCTGTCGGGCACTGGACTCAACGATGATCTCAACGGTGTGGAGCGTCCGGTAAGTTTTGAAGTAAAAGCAGTCGGAGGTAGCAGAGCCGAAGTGGTCCATTCGCTCGCCAAATGGAAGCGAATGAAGCTCGGAGCATATTGCATTGCGCCGGGATTCGGACTATATACCGATATGAACGCCATCAGAGCCGATGAGGATCTTGACAATCTTCATTCGCTGTATGTCGACCAGTGGGACTGGGAAATGACCATACATGAATCGGACCGCAATCTGTCGTTCCTTAAATCGATCGTAGAAAAAATATACGATTCGCTCAAAGCCACCGAAGCCAAAGTCTACGAGAGATTTCCGCATATAACTCCGCGACTTCCCGAAAATATAGAATTCATACATGCCGAGGATCTCAAGCGCATATATCCCGGCATGACATCGAAGCAGCGCGAGGATGAGGCCGCCCGCAGATATGGAGCTATATTCCTGATAGGGATAGGAGCGCCTATTGACGGAGGTGAACCACATGACGGGCGCGCGCCTGACTATGACGACTGGATCACCCCGACAGGCGATGGACATAACGGTCTTAACGGCGACATAATATTGTGGGACAGTGTGCTCGGACGTTCAATCGAAATATCGTCGATGGGTATAAGAGTCAGCGGCGAATCGCTCCGCCGTCAGCTTGAAATGCGCGGATGCACCGAAAGAACCTCGTTGCCTTTTCATTCGGCCTTGTTGAGCGGTAAACTCCCCTATTCCATAGGAGGAGGCATAGGTCAGAGCCGTCTGTGCATGTTCATGCTTCAGAAAGCCCATATAGGCGAAGTGCAGGCAAGCATATGGCCGCAGGAACAGATTGATGCCTGTCATGCGGCCGGCATCGAGCTGTTGTGATATGCAGGTTTGTAGTGTAGGAAGTATCAGGCAAAAAATTTACTGACTGATACGGATGATAAAATGACATTTATTCGCGGCGGCGTGCGCTGTCGGCAAGCATACGGTGGCCTATCCGGCAATACAGGCATTTGCGTTTCTCGCAGTAGTTGCGTCTGAGTTCTACAAGCGCCTGACTTGTGAATGCGTCGGGAACTTTGATGCCTGCCTCACCAAACATGGATACTATCCTGTTGTTTTCGGGTGCAAGCGAATGCAGCAGTGCTGATGCGCGGTCGGTGAGGTGCGTGTCGCCATGTACTGTTCCGTAAGCCATCATCAAAGGAGCTACGCAGTTGATGGTCATGATAGTGACCGATTCGCGGCTCATGGCTTTGAGCGTGCGGTTGCCTTCGGGTCCGAAAGTGTAGCGTGTCGACCAGTATCCGTCCATTGCAGGGCTGAAAAGAGCCATGGCATCATCTATGGTGCGCACGGCGAGCAGGCGTGAAGTCATTCTGAATCCCGAACGAATCAGTGAAGCAAGCACTGCTATGCGACGGTACGGGAGGTTGGGCGGACGCATGCGTGCCATTTTCCATCCGAGTGCTTCGGGAGCACGCAGTCCGAACTTATGCGACAGAAAAGCATACTCACGGCTCAGACGCGCCGCGTAGGGATCGCTGCCGGCATATCTGTCGAGAAGTCCGCTCTGGCCGAAAAGAAGAGCTTCCACAGCCAGCTGAGAGTCGGCATGCTTGCCTATGAACATAAGAGGCATACTCATGGCCAGACGTTCGAAAGGCTCACTGTTGACGCTGAATCCAAGACAGCGGGCCACACTGATGTAGACAGCCTGTTCCCAGTCGCCTCCGAAGCGGCGGCGCATTTCTTCGAGTCGTTCGGCCTTTGCATAAAGACGTTCGAATCCGAGGGTCGACATCCAGTCGGTAATATATACCGAGGGCATATCCTTTATAGCTCCCGCACATGGGATATCGCGGTCGGCGGCTCCTACCAGAGCGCCATATTTAAGATGCAGATCGGGTGAGCATGGCATTCGCATCTGCGGTATTATCTGGCCGTCGGACCGGCGTATGACGGCGTCGTCGCGGTCTACGACATGAAGCACCACCGAATCGTATGCCCTGTCGGACGAATGGCCGTGACGATGCCAGTCGCTTGCTCTGAAATGTATCTCCACGTTGCCTGCCCATATACGTCCGTCGATGCTTATCTTGGCGTTGAAGAAGTCGGGACCGGCATCGTTGTTGAGCCTTCCCGGATCGATGACCTGAAGGCGTCGTCCGTCGACGGTGCGCATATCGTTCTGCCGCCACAGACGATGCTGCCATACATATTGCATCAGTTTTTCCATAGGTAGTCGATTCTATGAGCAAACTTAACTAAAAAGTCGGATATTTTAAGTAAGTTTGCAATAAAATATTATGAAACCGATATTTCTCATAGGCTACATGGGCTGCGGCAAGTCGACTCTCGGACGCAATGTCGCACGGATGACAGGTCTTCAGTTCATAGATCTCGACAACTTCATAGAGGCGCGTTTTCATGCCAGTGTAAAAGAGATATTCGCTTCGCGTGGCGAGGAAGGCTTCAGGGACATAGAGCGCCGGATGCTTATTGAAACGTCGGATTTTCAGGATGTGATAGTGGCCTGTGGAGGCGGCACTCCATGTTTTTTCGACAATATGGAGATAATGAACAGCAAGGGTGTGACGGTGTATCTCGACGCATCGCTTGAAAAACTCCATACGCGCCTGATGCGCGGACGCCACAAACGTCCGCTTATAGCCGGCATGGAATCGGAACAGCTGCGTGAATTCATAGTGAAAGCTCTCGAAAGCCGTATGCCTTACTATAGCAAGGCG
The DNA here is from genome assembly GCF_003024925.1 of Paramuribaculum intestinale. GTDB lineage: Bacteria > Bacteroidota > Bacteroidia > Bacteroidales > Muribaculaceae > Paramuribaculum > Paramuribaculum intestinale. The sequence continues at coordinate 2,173 of NZ_PUED01000132.1, read as the reverse complement.
AGCATGGTTTTCAGGTCTGATCTTCTCGAAAACGAAGCCGAGGTGGGCGAAACTGCCTCACGCTTCATATCGCAGCTCGGACTCACTGCAAAAGAAAGCGATATATGAATACACCCGCTATAGAAAATTGCGAGGCTCCGGCGGCTGTAAGGAAGTCGAAGCGTGCGTTCACCATAGGTCTGCCACGATGTGATGGCGGAGGCGAGAAGCGTTTTCCGCTTACTCCCGAGGCTGTGGCGATAATGACGGAGCGCGGATATGAGGTGCGCATGGAGCATGGAGCCGGAAGTTCGATCCACTATCCGGATGCGGCATATTTACGTTGCGGAGCCGTGATAACGGGGCGCACCGAAGCTTTCGGATGCGATATAGTGATACATCTCCGTCCGGTCGAAGAACAATCGGCGAGACTTATGCGACGTGGAGCGATGTTGCTGACAATGAGCCATTATCATCTGCTCGACCGACGTGGTGTGAAAGCTTTGCTCGACAATCATATAATAACCATAGCCATAGACCGCATATCCGACAGCAGAGGCAACACTCCGTTTGCCGACATACTTTCGGAGATAGACGGCCGGGCCTCGGTGGCCATAGCCTCGGCGCTGCTTGCCGATCCGGTCAATGGCAAGGGCATTTTGCTCGGCGGTGTGGCCGGCATAGTGCCATGTGAGGCCACGATCATTGGTTCGGGCATAGCTGCGTGTGCGGCTGCGCGCTCGGCCTCGGGCGCCGGTGCGATGGTGAGGATATTTGACGACGACGTGTATCGCCTTCGCGATGTCACCCGCGATCTCGGGGCATGGGCCATAGGATCTTCGCTTCATCCGAGAGTGGTGCGTGGGGCGTTGCGCACTGCCGACATAGTAGTTGTGACCGATACGTCGATTCCTCCGGTGCTTGGAGGTGAGATTGTCGACGAGATGAAGCGCGGGGTGGTGATATTCGACCTGTCGTCGTGTCCGGGCAGGGTATTTCCTTCGCTCAAATGCATAGATCTTGCCGATGCCGTGGCAGAGATAGGCGAGGTGCGCTGCTGCTATGTAAATGCCGGGAGCGCGGTGCCACGCACTGCAGCCATGGCTCTGAGCAATACTTTCCTGACTTTTTTCAGCGATATAACGGCTTCCGACGGTCTTGTCAACGCACTCAGACTTATGCCGGGCATGCAGCGTGCGGCAATGACTTTTCTCGGCAAGGCTGTCGACAGCCGTGTAGCCTCAATAGCGCGTGTGAGACCTGTCGACATAAATATTTACCTAACACTTTCCTGAGCGCAGATGGCAAAGAAATATTACGTAGTATGGGCCGGCCATGATACCGGCGTTTATGATTCGTGGGAGGAATGCCAGCTCCAGACACAGGGCTTTCCGGGTGCACGCTACAAGGGTTTTTCCACTCTCGAGGCGGCTATATCGGCCTACCGTAACGAGTCGCGGGCCGACGACATGGCCGTCATATCGGCCATTGCAGCGCGTCCGGCAGTGACCACCAATTATTCGGCCTTGCCGGGTATAAACATGAATGCAATATGCGTCGACGCAGCTTGCTCGGGCAATCCAGGTCCGATGGAATACCGTGGCGTGGATCTGTCGACAGGCCGCGAACTGTTTCATTTCGGTCCTATAGGCGGCGCTACCAACAATATAGGCGAGTTTCTGGCCATAGTCCATGCTCTGGCGATGCTTGAAAAGGAGGGGCGCAGCGGTGTGACTGTTTACTCCGACAGCCGCACGGCCCAGGCATGGGTGCGCGACCGTCATGCACGCACACAGATAAAGCCTTCGGCGGCAAATGCCGCTGTCAGAGATCTGATCAGGCGTGCCGAGACGTGGCTACAGACACACACACCCCGCAATCCGGTGGTCAAATGGCCTACCGAGGAGTGGGGTGAGATACCGGCCGATTTCGGCCGTAAATAACTTGTGTCAAGAAGCTTAGCGCCTATATGAATTTATCGCGAAGATAAATTTCCAGACTTCTTGCTATTCAAACATCCTATTATTTTTTATTCTCCGGAGAGTTCTGTGCCTTCAGGAGATCGCGTATTTCGGTGAGCAGTTCCTCTTCGTGGGTAGGAGCGGCTGCCGGAGCCGGTTCCTCAGTTTTCTTGCGGCGTATCTGATTGATGAATTTCACCATGATGAATATACAGAATGCCACGATCAAGAAG
>NZ_PUED01000131.1 GCF_003024925.1 Paramuribaculum intestinale | reverse complement strand
TTGTTTATGGTTCTGGTAGATGCCCGATGTCAGGCCCAGGCCGTCGAGATCCAAAGGCCGGTCGCTTGCCGACTGTCCTGAGGCCACAACGGCTGAATCACGCATGATTTCCCATTGCAGAGTATCGGTAATCTCCTTGCCGTCAGGTCCGGTGATGCGTATGTTCAGATTTGCCGGGCGGTCGATGTTGATATCCGATGGCACAGTCGCCGATATGTGATATGGCATGCCGAGCGTGAACATACGCGATGCAGTCTGTGATTCGGAAGTGGACGATGTGACTGTCACTGTGGCCGAAAGCAGCTCATGACTCAGTTCGGCCGGCGACAGGACTTCGGCAGGTATTACTACCGAAAACGATCCGACGCCGTCGGTCAGGGTGTCGGGAGATGTATAGAAACTGTTGCCGTTGGCACGTCGCCACCATGCCCATCCGATCTTGCTCACCGAGGTTTTGACAGCGGCCCCGGCCAGTGGCATGCCCGAATAGGTGGAAGCGGTGCCGTTTACAGTGACCGCTCCTTTTACAGGAGAGTCTTTAACGATAGCAGTGATTTCGATTTTGAAAGTCGGGAGCTTGTAGTCCGAAACCTCAAAACCGACGTTGCCGATTGTTTGTTTTTCAGCGGTTTCGAATAGTAGCCGGTAGTATCCGGTCAGTTCCCCTTTCGGGATGGTGAAATCTCCGCTTACGCGTCCGAATCGGTCGGTAGTCGAGGTCAGCGTGTCGACTGGCTGTCCGCTGGCGTTGATCATACGGACACTGATCTCACGGTCGGCTATAGTCTGTTTTCTTCCCGGTGTGGTCTTATATACGACACCCATCCAGTTTATCTTGTCGCCTGGACGGTATAAGGCGAGATCTGTAAACCCCTGAACGAAGATCCTCTCGTCCGCTGTACGGTGCTGCGGAATATATAGGTTCAATGGTATTGTATATGCGTCATTGCCCTTTTTTGTCACGATCCGATAGCTTCCGTCGTGTGACAATGCGTCGATCGTAGCCATTCCGTCGGATCCCGTCGCAGCTGTTAGCAACGGAGCCGATGGCCGCTCGTTGTAGCGGTGTCGGTAGACTGCTACGGTTGCATTTTCGGTCGGTTGTCCGTTCACAGGATTCACAACTATGGCAGTCTGTCGGTCAAACGATAATAGACCTGTAGCCATACTTGTGCAATGGATTATTTCATAGCTCTGTTTGTAGGGGCTAACGCCATTGATTTCAGGTACGACGATATAATATCCCGGACTGTTGATTTGGAAGGTGACTGTGGTGTCGCTGCTGAATGGCACCGTACCGTCGAATTTTACCGTCCTGGAATCGATGCGGTTGACCTTGCTGTCGGGCTTCAACCGGAAATACCTGTCGAAAACAAGCATGTCCGGCAGCCGATAGAGCAATATTCTTGCCACGGATGCATTGGACGACTGCACCTTTATCGTGAGATCTTCGCCTGGAGCGCACACTTCCCGTGTGGTGATTGCTACACTTTTGGTTTCTATAAGATGCAGCGAGTTTTTCAGACTGTTGATGTTATAAAATGCAGGATATTCGGCTATGACCTTTTTTAGCTGACCGTAAATCCATTGACGGTCAGTGCTATTGTTGCCGCCTTTGGCTATGGCCTCGAGCGGTATGCATCGCTGTTGGCCGTCAGTGTGATCATAGAGTTCGCGAAGCCGTCGGTAGACTTCGGTCTGCCACTCATCGTATGATGTATCGTTTTGTCGTTCCGACTCGATCATGCGTGTCATGGCCATGACATACGGGGCTGAGCCCGGTGCTGACCATCGGGTGATGTATCCGAGCATATCGTGGGCTTTGTCGCGGCTGCCGATCCGATTGTATATGTCTGCGGCCTGCCAAGACATGAAGTCGAGCAGGGTGGGGTAGTAGAGTTTCTGTTTGCTGTCTGACTTGATTATACCGGAATATGCTCCTGCCGGTTCCTTTGAAAGGCTCTTCGGATCGGCCATGGCTTCATTGATTAGCCGGTCGATCTCGTATCTGAACTGGCGGCCGCTCCATGACGATATATTTTCCGGCAATGGATTCAGCGGCAGATCCCGGGCATCGTATTTCCATCTGTTGGCCGTGAAAAAGTCGGTGTAGACGCGTGCGGTGAGCATGAGCATGATAGAGCGGCAGAAGCGGTCGGTGATGCGTGGCGTCAGGCTGTCGGCCATGATGATAGCCTCTTGGATACTGTCGGGATCAATGGATGTGCGCGCGAGCTGAAGGTTGATATACTGATGTATGACCTCTTTGAAATCCGAGCTGCGTAGTGCTTTGTCGAGCTTGATGCCGGCATTTTTCGCCACCTGGGCCGGGAATGCGAAGTCGGGCTGTCGGTTGTCGTTCATAGCTAAAAGTTGAAGGCTGCAGAGCATCGCAACTGCAGCCGTTATAATGTGTCGGATATTTATCATAGAAGCGTGTAGGTTTATGGTTTCCCCATTAAATCGGTTTGTTGACTGGGATTATGATATGCAGCCGGTGGCAATCCGGCCATGAAATGCCGGTCAGTGCTTGTTGCCGCGTATGCGACGGTGCTTGTCCATAAGGTTGCGGTTGAAGTCGCGTTCGGCATTTTTCAGTTCATATAGTTGCTGTGGAGTGAGTATCTTTTTGAATTTCGGGAAATATGTGCGCTCGATGGAAGCTTCCTTGGCGCGCATTTCAAACTGCGCTTCGGCAGCCTTCTCATATTCAGTCTCGGTCACGGATTCACCATTTTTTCTGATGTTTCTTTCCAGCTGCCGCATCTCGTGGTTGAGCCGTCCGATCTCTATATCCATCTGTTCGTAGACGGGTGTGAACTCTGCTTTCTGCTTGTCATCGAGTTTGAGGCGTTCGGCGATATACTCCGATTTATAGCGTCTCATTTCTTCAAACCATTTTGCGCGCTGCCCTTTGTCGGTGGCGCCGGCTATCGAGGTAGCTGTGATGGCCAGCATGAGGATAAAAAGTATGCTCTTCATGATTGTCCGTGTTTTGTTCAGAAATTTTTGAGTGATGCAGGCTGAAAGCCCTCTTCATACAGGTCGTTGTAGAGGTCGTCGGGTTCCATGCCGTCCATGCAGTAGTCGCTGATGAATGAGTCGTCGGCTATGGCTTCGGCCAGTATGGCGTTGTTGCCGGGAATGGTCACGTCGCCCGACGATCTGATCATGTCAAACATATTCATCATGCACCATACTCCCGCGAACATTGCCGCCAGATATACGTATGGCCGCACTTTCTGCCAGAATCCGGCGGGCATGACGCGTCCTTCGCGGGTGTCGCGCATTTCGGTTTCCCATGGCTGCACCGGCAGTGAAGCCTCCATGCGGCGTGCGAAGTCGTCGAAGTAACCTTCGGGCGTCAGCATTCCGTCGCGTCGTGCTGCCTTTTCGAGTATGTCGTCTATATTCTCTTTCATAGTTAATATTTAGACGTCTGAGTCTGTCGGGAGTTTAATCATTATCGTTAAAAAAACGCTCTATTTTTTTTACAGCGTGGTGATACGATGCCTTAAGAGCTCCGGCAGAGGTGCCGAGTATCTCCGACATCTGTTCATAAGGAATCTCGTCGTAATAGCGCATGTTGAACACAATTCGCTGTTTTTCAGGCAGAGTGGCTATGGCCTGACGTAATTTCTTCAGGGTTTCGTCGCCGTCGGTATGAGTGTCGGCCTCTATGGCGTTGATCAGCATCGACGATTCATCGTCGATCGATATGTTAAGGCGTTTTCGCTCTTTTTCAAGAAAAGTAAGGCTCTCGTTGATGGCTATCTTATAAAGCCATGTCGATAATTTAGCCTGTCCTCTGAAGGCGTCGATCGATGACCATGCTTTCAGGAATGTGTTCTGAAGCAGATCATTGGCGTCATCATGATTCTCCACCATGCGTCGTATCTGCCGGTAGAGCGGTTCCGAATAGCGGCGTATCACTTCGCCGAAAGCGGCACGGCACTCCTCGGGATTCTGCAGGCGAGCCGTGAGATCGCTGTCATTTATGGCGGAGGATCTGTCGGTCATTTTTTTGTCGATTATTCAATTAAACGGCGTAAAATTAGCCAATCTTTTTTAACTTTGCACTATTAATAAATCCTAATAGCTGAAAAATCATGACCGGCACACCCTATAGGCTTCTTTCGCTGCCTCCTGATCTTGTGGGCAGTTTCCACTCCATAACTGATCTAAACGCTCCCGAATGGTATTGCACGTCTGATCCGGCAGGTGTTAAGATCGGATCGGGCGGTGGCACCGCGTGGCTTGTCGACAGCTGGCTTAAAGACACAAGAGGGGTCGACATGTCTGATCCGAAGATCATCATTCATGCCGGCGGACAGAGCCGGCGTCTGCCGGCCTATGCTCCGGTGGGTAAGATATTGACGCCGGTGCCGGTGTTCAGATGGGAGCGCGGGCAGCTTATCGACCAGTCGCTGCTGTCGCTGCAGCTTCCGCTATACGAGCGAATACTGGCAGCCGCGCCTCCTACGCTCCCTACACTCATAGCCAGTGGCGACGTATATATCAGAGCTGAGAAACCGCTTACGGAGATACCTGAAGCCGATGTGGTATGTTACGGACTCTGGGTAGATGCTTCGCTTGCCACCCATCATGGGGTGTTCGTTTCGTCGCGTTCTACTCCGACAGAGCTTGACTTCATGCTGCAGAAGCCGTCGCTCGACCGGCTTGAGGAGCTGTCGCGTTCCCACATGTTCCTGATGGATATAGGTATCTGGCTGTTGTCGGATCGGGCTATGAAACTGCTACGCAAGCGCTCCGTCGATGCTGACGGCAATATAGGATTTTACGATCTTTACTCTGATTTCGGACGGGCTCTCGGCAGCAATCCTACCGTCGAGGATGATGAAGTCAACCGTCTGACAGTCGCTATTCTGCCTCTTCCCGGCGGAGAATTCTACCATTTCGGTACGTCGCGTGAGCTTTTGTCATCTACGCTCGCGTTGCAGAACAAGGTCGTGGATCAGCGCAAGATCCTACAGCGCAAGGTCAAAGCCAACCCATCGCTGTTTGTACAGAATGCCCTGATGGGCTATCGCCTGTCGTCTGACAATGACAACGTATGGGTGGAGAATTCATCTGTCCCGGCTTCGTGGACATTGCGGTCTGATCATATCATCACCGGTGTGCCGGAGAATGCATGGTCTCTTGATGTTCCTTCAGGCGTTTGTGTCGACATTGTGCCGGTCGGCGATGCTTCGTGGGCTGTGCGTCCATACGGACTGGACGATCCGATGCGTGGCGATCTCGATTCGCCCGACACGGTTTGGATGGGTGCTCCGTTCGTACAGTGGCGCAGCAGCCGCGGCGTTGATGTCGTCGGCGCGGATATTCAGGCATCACCTATATTTCCGGTTGTCGACAGTGTCGACGACATGTATGAGGTGCTTCAGTGGATGATCACCGGCGGAGCCGATGGCAAGGGTAAGGAAATATGGTTGAGTGCCCGAAAACTGTCGGCCGATCAGATATCGGCGCATGCCAATCTGACGCGGCTTTTCAGGCAACGCAACGATTTTCTGAAAGCCAATCTTGAGTTTCTGGCATGGAATTACGAAAAAAGTGTGTTCTATCAGCTTGATCTCAACGATGTGGCCTCCCGCTTTGTCACGATGGGTATAAAGAAGCCTGAATTATTGCCTCAGCAATCGGGCTCCATGACCAGGATACGCAATTATATGGTGAGGTCGCGGATCGATTCCATGTCGGGACGCGACGGGTCGCGTGAGGAGATGGCCGCCTTCGAACTGCTCCGTGACGAGATATTGTCGGAGCTGAAAGGGCGTCGGCCACATCCAAGGCTCAATGTCTACTCCGACCAGATAGTGTGGGGTCGTAGCCCGGTGAGAATTGACCTCGCCGGCGGCTGGACCGACACACCGCCATATTCGCTTTACACCGGTGGATCAGTGGTAAACATGGCTATCGAACTGAACGGACAGCAACCATTGCAGGTCTATGTGAAACCTTCGTCGGACTATCGCATAGTGTTGCGGTCGATTGATCTCGGTGCATCTGAGATAGTGGAGGATTTCGAAAGTCTGTCATGTTATCATACAGTCGGTTCGCCGTTCTCTATACCTAAGGCCGCACTTACTCTGGCAGGTTTCGCTCCACGCACGTCGTCCGATACTCTCACAGAGTTTCTGCACGATTTCGGATCAGGTATTGAAATCACACTTCTGTCAGCAATTCCGGCAGGATCCGGACTCGGTACAAGTTCCATATTGGCGGCAACAGTGCTCGGCGCTCTTTCGGAATTCTGCGGCATCGGCTGGGATGAAGGTGAGATCTCTCACCGCACTCTCGCTCTCGAGCAGCTGCTCACCACGGGTGGCGGCTGGCAGGATCAATATGGCGGAGTGCTGGGAGGAGTGAAACTGTTGCGCACCGAAGAGGGCATCACGCAGCGTCCGTCGGTCAGCTGGCTGCCTTCGCGCATATTTACCTCTACTGAGTTCAAACCCTGTCATCTGCTGTATTACACCGGACTGACACGTACCGCCAAGGGAATCCTTGCGGAGATAGTGCGCGGTATGTTTCTTAACTCCAACAGCCATCTGTCGATATTGTCGGAGATGCGGGCTCACTCGCTGGCTACTGCCGAAGCCATACAGCGCAATGACTTCCACCTCTATGGCCGTATGATAGCCAAGACATGGAGTCAGAACAAACGCCTTGATTCAGGCACCGAACCGCCTGCCGTGGCCGATATTGTCAGCCGCGTGTCGGATCTTACTTTGGGCTATAAACTTCCGGGAGCCGGCGGGGGAGGATATCTCTACATGGTGGCGAAAGAGCCTCAGGCTGCCGCACGGATAAGGAGCATTCTTACTGAATGCCCGCCCAACTCGCGTGCACGCTTTGTCGAGATGACTCTTTCGGATACCGGTTTCCAGGTGTCGCGTTCTTGACGCGACACCTGGCGGTGTACGTCATGCTGCCGCTGTGCTCCGTCCGGCGCCATTACGGTCGGCACGGATCCATGTGGCGCGTTTCCACAGATATTCCAGTGGCCCTTGTGAG
>NZ_PUED01000130.1 GCF_003024925.1 Paramuribaculum intestinale | reverse complement strand
ATTTTTAGGTACCTCAACAGGCATTGGAGTGGGGCTTGACAGCCGTTTTAAGGCAGGTGGAATACTTGGCTATTCATTGGGGCTTGCTTTTACTGACATTTCTTGGAGTAGAGATGATGGGCTGGATGGGTGTTATGCCAGCTATGATGCGGAAAGCCGGGGAATAAGTATTCCTTTCGAGATCAATGCAATTTTGGGTAAACGTGCCAGCAAATTTGAAATAGGATTTGGCATGACAACATATCTGGTCAATAGAGACGAGCTGCATTATAAAACTATCTTCTTCCCTTCAGAAGAAGATGGAGTATTGGATTTTGAAAGGTACTCAACCCGTAAAAAAATTTTCCGACCTAACATTATTGGTACAATCAATATCGGATACCGACTTCAACGTAAATCCGGATTCTTCATGAAAGTTGGATTATCCTTACTTATTGGAGACCTGAAATGTTCACCTATTGACGGTGTAGTTGCTTTACCGAATATTTGTCTTGGATATACAATCCCTCATTTTTAGTGCATTATAACATGAGATGAATTGCATGAGAAAAATTAGTAAGATCTTGACTGCAGTGACTTATATTATTGCTTGTTTCCTGATTGGTGGATGCAATTATGATGAACCCACACCGGGTAATGATTCCAATCCGGATTCTGATAAAACATGTGCCTTAGCATGGGATACGATTGTTTGCAATCAGTTATCGGTAAACGAGCTTTTCATCGGTTCTAAATTCCTCGGCGTTCAGAACTGGAATTGCAACGGCAATCCTCCAGGCATATATCCGGCAGCAGTTTTTCCAGAAGAAGCCTTTGCAACCACGTTTGATCAGGAGGTTTCCGGTAATAAAAAACCGATTGTCGTATATACCAACTTCAGTGACCCTTTTATTTCGACTATAGAGAATCCTTCCGGAGTAAATTATAGCCGGTTTATGAAGAGTATGCTCAGGTCTGAGGAATATAAATTGAACTCTGAACCCCAGCTGAATTTATATAGATGTGCCAAAATGAATAATCTTGATAGTCTTATCAGAATCTTCCCGGATAATCCATCTTTTGCTGAGACATTTGAAAGTATAGTAAAGCAAAAGATGGATATTGATAAAATCAAGAGCTGGACTATCGGAGAAATCATATTCAAAGGATTTACAGTTACGATGGATATACCCGAAAAAGGCATTTTTACAAATGAGATACCATCTGAAAAGGGATTGGTGTATGTCAGGAGCATTACTTATGGATCCACGGCATATTTTGTTATTGGCAGCGATTTGACATATCCTGAAGTCAGGGCCATTATATCTAAACCATCTATGATTGGAACTGAAAAACAAAATCTGAAAAATACACATGTAGTTCTCCTTACCAATTCAGGCATTGACCAAAACGCGGAACTTCATACTGAATCCGATGCCTTGTATGATTATTTCAGACATCCCTATATCGAAGGGAACTATGGCTATCCCATATACTGCACAGGATGCTCCATTAAAGACAATTCTTATATTCACATCTCTGTAAAATAAAAATCTCCACCGAAGAATTTATAATGAAATGCTCGGTGGAGAATTCTTAAATTAATATTCGTAACCTTCAGGGAGAGAAGGCTTGGCATCATCGGGGATGTGAGGGTTGGCTCTCATTTGCTTGATTGCTTCTATCTCACCGGGAGTGTAGCGAGTCGGACTTTTGTGAGGCATCGGTATTTCATCCGGTTTTGATTCAGATTGTGCCGGGTCTACTTCCTGCGGAGATTCTTCTTTCTTTTTGGATTGCCAATCATCATGAGGATAGAAGAAGTTGAATTCAGGTCCAGTTGACTCTCTCGTAACGATGAGATCTTTCCAACCATCTTTTTCAGCCTCATCTGTGCCTAACATATCCTTTTCTATCCTGTCAATAAACTTACTGTCATTGCTGATTGCTCGTTGGGCGCGGTATAGCCATTCAATGTTTGTGAGTTCCCGGTTCTCGACTTTGACAGAATGTATCCAATAACCCAAACCGAAAATGATGTCCACAAGACCAATGATGACAAAGGATAGAATCTTGATTTTCTTATCTCGCTTCGCCAACTTTTCCTTCAGGTCTTCATCAGTTCGCAATCCATTTATCTGATAGTAAATGTCAGCTGCATCCTTGACGCTGATGCCATCATACTGCTTTCTTCCATTATAGTAGGACTCCGTATGTCCTTTCTCTATGATGGGAGTCAGATTTGAAGTGACTTTTGACACGAATACCTCGCTTGCCTTTTTAACAATCTCATCGGTCTTGTCCTCCGGCTTCGGCATTGCCTCAACTGCCTTTTTGAGATCTGCCATGCCTTGGACGACAAGAGCCATTGAGCCGTTCATAGTCTGGATTATTCCGGTGAGTGTGGCGACATCCTCGCTTTTGGCGAGATTATCAGGAATTTTAATCTCCGTAATTTCCATTGGCTCGGGGGTGGCAGGAAGCATAACGGGAGCCGATATTTTCGTTGCCACATTTGCCATCTCATTCTTAATCTCCGTCAGTGCGTCCTCCAGCCGTTTCATTTGGCGGCGGAGCAATTCCATATCCATGTCCCCGCACTGTGGAACAAGTGAGATGTTATCTTTCTTTGCCATAATCAGGATAATCTGGGTTTGTTGTTACGTTTTCTTCTTCTCTTCAGCAGTTGGTTGGCTGCGGCCTGCTCGTTCTCGTCAAGGTGACCGTTTCCAAGTTGGAACGCACCGCCAACCATATTGCATATAGACTCGCCAATATCAGCGGTCACTTCCGCAGCCTTTTCCAGAGTCTCCATTGTGGATTTTGCCAACGAGAATACTGCCGACTGATCGACACTGGCTTGATGTGGCTGAGTCTGCCTCGGCTGTGACTGTCGGCTATGTGACTGCGAATTGAAAAGGCTGTCGAGATTTCTGAATTTGAACTGCTCTCCGACATCAGAACCTTTCACCTTGTAGTCGCCAAGTTGGAAGGAAACGCCCTGCATCTCGGTAGTGCCACGGCGGTATTTCGGAATGATTGAGATGTTCTTTTTAGCCAACTCACGCGCAAAACTATTCCAGTCGCGGGCATTTTTCAATGCTTCCGTGGCGGCGATTCTTATCTCCGCTTTTGCTCTTTCGATGCCGTGCAGTTTCTACAAATCGGGATTCTCCTGCTTGGGCAGAGCGAGTCCATACTTCCGCGTCAATGCCTCGCAGACCTTCTTATTCTTGTAGCGGTTGCGTCCGCACTCCATACGCTTGCCGTTGTTGCCTACCATGTTGAACACGATATGGCAGTGCGGTTTGTCGGTTTCGTAATGGCGGACAATAAGCCATTGGGTCTTGTCAAGTCCCATCATCCTGATGTAATCTCTCGCTATCTGAAGCATCTTTTTATCAGATAATTTCGGTCTGTCCTCGGCGGCGAAAGACAATGTTATGTGTCCGGCAGGATTGCTTATTCGATGATTCAGCATAGACTGAGATTCAAAACTTGCGATTATCTGACGGCGTTTCGTCCCCACCAGACCATCGCTTCCGAGTATCTTCCAAGTGTCGGGAGTGAATATTCTTTTGTCGTGTTTCTCGCGGGTGACATAGTCAACCTTTGAACCGAACGACCCGGATTTCAAAATTTTTCCTATCATCTTTGTGTCCGTTTTTTGAGATTTATGAGGATGTCGGCCACCATGTCAAGGCAGAAATTAGCCTTGTCTTCAATAGCGGTCAATCCCTCGGTATTGCCTGTATGGGCGATTTGATTGAGATTGGGTCCGAGTTTTTTCAACTCGTGGATAAGGGCTTTTTCCTCGTCAGAGAGGAATGCGATGATGACATCCTCCAAAGCCCGGATGCGGACATATTCAGCCTTGTTCATACCTGCCTTTGCCGAGAGAATATCAACGCGGTCATACTCGCCGTCATTGAAACTTATCTTGACATACCTGTCTCTTTTTGCCGAGCCGAGGCGCGGTCTTCCATTCGATTTATCCATGTTGTAAATCATTGTAATCGGTGTAACCATTATACTGGAATATGCGACCATCGGGAGGCAGGCAATCAACCGTCAGGCGGTCGGATTGCCCCCTTTTGAGGAACTCAAAAGGTATCTTGCCCACTACTACTGAATCAGGCTGCGCAGCATACCTCCGTTTCCATCCCTGACGGGACTCTGTGCCTCCCGATTAGTCGCTTATTTCCGGCTGTCAATTCTCAGAGTTTGCGCCATGCCTCGAGGTCGTCGCCGAACAGGTCGAGATGCTCGCAGATGATGCGCTCGGCATAGCTGCCTACGTTGGCACCACGGTCGCCGAGGATTCTGGCGTAACGTTCAAGTCGCTCCCATGTGGCATCGCTGATGTTGAGCGAATGTCGCTTGACAATCTTCACCGGGATGAGATATGTTTCCTTGTATTCGCCGAACTCCAGCTTACGCTGTTTTATGCCCACACGCTGTTGTTTAGGTTGTGTGGGTGCAGTCTGTTCATCGTTGAACAGATTGGCGGTGTTGTCGGGAGTGTTGCGGTCGTTGCTGTTAACAGCAACATCAGAGTTGTCGATGTTGACAGGCATAGCTGGGTCAACGGGATTGGGAGTAGTATCAGATTTCATAATATCATCAGATTTGGGAGTTATACAATCGGTAGATGTTTTGCCAGTCTTGGGTGTTGACATGGCGGTGGAGGGAGAGGGTGTTGACTGAGATTTCTTGTTAGTCATTTTTTCTCGTTTATACGGTTTGACAATGGAGTTTCGGTTGTCGGGTTATATCGTTCAACCGATACTAATTCGAGTTGCAGGTCATCTATGAATTTCTGCAACATCGGATACTTTCTAATCATACTTTGCAGCACGGCTTGGTCTGGCTCGATTTGCAGTAGATAATCGGCAATATCATATCCGGCTGACTTGTCAGTATCATCGGCAACATCATTCATAAAGTTGAAGATGGTGGCTTCGATACCGAGCGACTTCATCAATGGTAGTTTCTGCCCCCACTGCTCTGTCGCGCCCAAATCGGGATAGAGGATAACCTGCCGTCCACGGAGAACCCGGAGTGCATCGGCATTGAGACATCCGTTCTTGCCTCCGGTGGCGAGCCATACATATTCGGGCAGATACCAGCTCGCTATCAGTGCCGTCTTCTCGCTCTCGACCAATGCAACAGGCTTGCCACGGTTCATCGGCAACAGATGTTCACCGAAAAAACATTGACGGAGATTGTAGTCCGGCAACTTCATCAGCGAGTGGGCCCACGACACATGGTTAAATGGCTCCTTGACACGCTTGCCGCTCCCGGCATCGTAGAGCATCACTTTCCCGGTGCGGACACGTCCGTTGATGTCGGTCTGCCAGAACACACAAGCCCCCGGCCAGTGCTTCGATGTGCCAACGCAATACTCTCTCATCAGTCTCTCCGCATCATCGGACCCGAACTTCGATTTGAGGAACAGAAAGAGATTGTTACGGTCATATCCGTGCAGAGTCTGTGCAACGTTCTCTGCCTCTATGAAAGAGGCTGGCTTGGGTGTCTCGGCCGGCGTGGCTCTGCTGGCTGACGGAGCTGACCAATCGGAGTGCTGAGGCTTGTCCTGCGGATTGCGCTCAAAATATTCCTTTGGCGTGAGGTGATAGCCACAACTCTGCTCATGGTCGCACCTGCCAACATCATCAGGGAACGAGACTTGTTTCTCGGTGTCGATGTATCGTGAGAAACAGCGTTTCTTGTGACAGGCAGGGCAAGTGTGGCGGCTTCCAACACCACGGTAGGGTTGGAGGATAAATCGGTGTTCGCTCATAATCCCATCAAAATTTTGGTTGCATTATCCGCATTATTTGCATTATGGTGGGTGGAAAATGCGGAAAGTGCAGAAAATGCAGGGTTATAATCATAATTTCGCATAGACTCCGTGACGTACCTTCTGGAAATGGATGCCGGTGAACCGCTTTACAAAATCCTTGAAAGTCCGCTCTGCCATAGAATTGGCTATCGCAATTTCAACGCCTTGTTCGGTTGTGAACTCCTCCGGCAGTGCGGCTATGACAGCCCGTTGCAGTTCTGACAGCGATAAATCCTTGATTATGCCCTGCACTCTTGTGGCGGTAGCCTTGAAATAATCCACAAGACTTATGGCATTCTCTACCGAAATAAGGTCTATCTCATTTTTGTCAGCCTCGCCGCAAGCCCAACGTGCCATCTGGATTATCAGACATAAGCGTATGGCATGAAAATCGAATTTGCTGAATACACCTTTCAGCGCGTCATTTTCCTCCCGGTTACAGTCCTCGGTATTCTCCCGTTGCCATTGGTAGAGCCTTGCCTTTGCCTCCGGCGAGAAGCCGAGAATTGTAGGGATAACCTTGCCGTCTTCATCAGTTTTGTATGGCATATCCACAAGTTTGCCGATAATCTCAGCCCATGAAACCTCAATGTCGAATGACGGTTCTTTGTCGCTCCACGCCTGTTTATCCTGATTGTTGGCGATGACGAATAGAAGGCGGTCGATGAAGCCGTTTGAGCTGCGGCTGCCCTGGGCAAGTTCGTTGAGAATACCGTTCTGGATTGTGCCGACAACCGATACGAATGGTCTGCCGATATACACGGAGTCTTTCGCACCCTTTCGGTCTGAGAATATCGGGTTGGCGTTGTAGAGTTTCAACCAATATTCCTCGTCAGAGCCTTTGTTGTATCGGTTGAAGTTCTTGAACCATCCCGCCAACTCGTCATTCCACATGCAGATGCCACGCAGATTGTGGGAGTGAATAAGCATCATGGCCTCCGGAGTTGCGTCAGAAATCAGGAAGCGTTTGTTAACAGGCATTACCGGATGCGTAACAGTCCTTTCTTTCATCGGCAACTCGCACTGGCGGTTATATTCGGCAAGTTCTTTCTGAAAGGCACTGTTGTTTACGCCGTCAATATCTGAGAACGGACGGATGGCGAAGTTCAGCGGATGTGATTTGCACGCTCCGGGTCTGCCGACAAGAGCCAGAAACAGAATGGCACTCTCATCCCATTTCCCTTTCAGCCGGGCAAAATGGGTGTTACCGATGCCAAGAC
>NZ_PUED01000013.1 GCF_003024925.1 Paramuribaculum intestinale | reverse complement strand
TTATTGTGTCGTAGTCGAGTCCGTCACCTTCGGTTCCCATCATGATGGCAAGCCGTGGCTCGCGTTTCAGACACTCGTCGGTGATGGTCACTGAATCATGGCGCAGCGCCATTGCCACTGTCTTGAATCCGTGTCGTCGGGATTCTCCGGCGGGGTCGTCGCAGAATGTCCAGGGCAGTAGAAACACAGACCCCATCGACACTCTCACCGCCCGACGGTTGAGCGGGTCGCAGGCTGTGGAAGTCAGCAGTGCGCCGTCAATGCCGAGCGCGGCTGCCGAGCGGAATATCGCGCCTATATTGGTGGTGTCGCTCACACCGTCTATGATCACTATACGCCGTGCATTGCCGCATATTTCATCAACAGTCGGCAGTGTGCGGCGTTTCATCGCGCACAACACTCCCCGTGTAAGCCGGTAGCCGGTGATGGCTGAAAGCACTTCGCGTTCGCCTGTCATTATCCTTACATCGTCATGCATCCGCTTGATGATCTGTGCGGCATCGCCCGACAGGTGTTTTCGCTCGCACAGCAGTGCTACCGGTTCGTATCCGGCATCAAGCGCCACTGATATCACTTTGGGACTTTCGGCGATAAACAGTCCCCACCCGCGTTGGGAGGCGTCGCAAAGCTGAGCTTCCGTCAGTCGGCTGAAGATCTGTGCTTCAGGATGATTTATATCTGTTATCTCAATGATTGTATTCATTTTGTGTAGCGGAGGCGCGATTGTTTTTTTCTGACTGCAAATATAGCGAAAAAGATGCTTGAAAAAAGCTGAAAAGTTGTAATGAAGTGCTGCGAGGATGGTTAATTAATGTTTGTGGACTTTGTAGGTATGGCAACGGGGTGGTATGGTGATTTTGCTGACAGTCAGTCTTATTGTTGATTCCGGCTATGATTCAGGCTATTCGTTTTGCAAGCTTAATTTTAACCTATATGTAAAGTGGTGTGAATGAGTGTTGTTGTGTAATGCGTTGGTGTGTAGTAATTTTGCGTCAGGAAAAAACACAGCGAATCCATCCTGATTTTGATTTTTAACTACGAAATGAAGAGATATATTTACGCTTTTGTCATACTTATGGTGTCCGTCTTGACACTCACTTCTATGAAACCGTCAGTAAATCCTCCTCTGAAACCTGCCGAATCGCAGGTGGCGGGAACGTGGTCGCTGATAGATATGCCGAAGCTTCTCGATCTGCCTGTTGACGATTCGCAGGCATCCGATGAGTCGAACGATGCTGAGGGATCTCTACGTGAGATTACCGACAATCTCACTAAATTCGCCTCACAGTTTATCGGCCGCCGATATGTGTGGGGAAGCACCGGTCCGAAGACTTTTGACTGTTCGGGCTTCATCAGATATATATTCCGCAATGCCGGTGTGTCGCTCGATCGTACTTCGCGCATGCAGTATGCTCAGGGAGAGCCGGTGAAGACTTCTGAGCTGCGTCCAGGCGATCTGATGTTCTTTTCAAGTCCGCGCAGCGGCAAAGGCCGTGTGGGCCATGTGGCTATGGTGGTAGAGGTGGATGACAGCGGCAAGTCGCTCACGTTCATTCATGCAGCCTCAAGCAAAGGAGTGAGCTATCAGAAGTTTCCTGACGGAGGCTATTACTCACGAAATTATATCGGTGCAAAACGTGTGCTGCAACCTGAAAATACTGAGAACCATACGGCATGAATACACTATGATTTTCTATCTTGATGCGTCTGCAGTCGTCGCACCCCTCAGAAGTGCGAAGTGGCTGCAGATTTTATGGAAGATCGGCAAAATTGCAAGAAAATCGCACTATTTAGTGCGATTTTCTTGTTTTTTATCGTGAAAATAGTTGAAAAACGGATTATTTTGTAACTTTGTGTTTCGATGTTAAAAAAAATAACATATAAGTAGCTCGCAGCGAGCCACGGGTTACTGATGAGTTTAATAATATCAACTAATTTTTAAGAGTTACTTAGTATTTAACATATGAGTGATAAGCTGTTTATATTTGATACAACGCTTCGTGACGGCGAGCAGGTGCCCGGATGTCAGCTCAACACTGTTGAGAAAATCGAGGTGGCGCGTGCGCTTGAGGATCTGGGCGTCGACGTGATAGAGGCCGGTTTTCCGGTGTCGAGTCCCGGCGATTTTAATTCGGTAGTGGAGATCAGCAAGGCTGTGACATGGCCTACGATTTGCGCTCTTACGCGTGCGGTGGAGAACGATATCCGAGTGGCAGCCGACGCGTTGCAATATGCCAAACACAAACGTATACATACCGGTATAGGCACATCGGACTACCATATACGCTATAAGTTCAATTCCAACCGCGAGGAGATACTTGAGCGCGCTGTGGCGTGCGTGAGCTATGCCAAACGCTTTGTGGAGGATGTGCAGTTTTATGCCGAGGATGCCGGCCGTACCGACAACGAATATCTGGCGCGGGTGATAGAGGCTGTGATCAAGGCCGGAGCCACAGTGGTCAATATACCCGATACTACGGGCTACTGTCTGCCCGGCGAGTTCGGTGCTAAAATAAAATATCTTATGGAGCATGTCGACGGCATCCACAAAGCCACGATTGCCACCCACTGCCATAACGATCTCGGCATGGCTACCGCCAATACTATGGCCGGTATCATCAACGGTGCCCGTCAGGCCGAAGTGACGATCAACGGCATCGGTGAGCGCGCCGGCAACACATCGCTCGAAGAGATAGTGATGATATGCCGCTGTCATCACGAGCTTGGCATCGACACCAATATCAATACAACCAAAATCAACGCTGCAAGCCGTATGGTGAGCAGTCTGATGAATATGCCCGTGCAGGCCAACAAGGCTATTGTGGGTCGAAATGCGTTTGCACATTCAAGCGGCATACATCAGGACGGCGTACTTAAAAACCGCGAGAGTTACGAGATTATCGATCCCAAAGATGTGGGTATTGACGAAAACTCGATAGTGCTCACGGCGCGTAGCGGTCGTGCGGCTCTCAAACATCGTCTTCACATATTGGGAGTGGATCTTGACAAGGATGCTCTTGACAAGGCTTATGAGGCTTTCCTGCGTCTGGCCGACAAAAAGAAGGAGATCAACGACGACGACGTGCTGATGCTTGCCGGACAGCATCACCGTGCCAATCACCGCATAAAACTCGACTACCTGCAGGTAAGTTCGGGAGTCGGTATCCGTTCGGTGGCCAGTGTCGGCCTCGACATCGCCGGAGAAAAGTTCGAGGCATGCGCCTCGGGCAATGGTCCGGTTGACGCGGCAATATCCGCTATCAAGGTGATAATACGCCGCAACATGCTTGTAAAAGAATTCCTGATACAGGCCATCAACAAAGGCAGCAACGACGTCGGCAAGGTGCATCTGACAGTAGAACACGACGGACAGCAATACTACGGATTCTCGGCCAATACCGACATTATCGGTGCGAGCGCCGAGGCATTTGTCGACGCCATCAATAAGTTTGTGAGATAAAACGAATATCGAGATGGGAAAGACACTTTTCGACAAAATATGGGACGCACACACGGTGACGGATATTACCGGAGGGCCCACACAGCTTTATATCGACCGCCATTACTGTCATGAGGTGACAAGTCCGCAGGCTTTTGACGGATTGCGTGGCCGGGGGCTCAAAGTCAGGCGTCCTGACCGCACATTCAGCACGCCCGACCATAATATTCCTACCCTAAACCAGGATCGTCCGATCGCTGACCCGGTTTCGGCCCGTCAGGTTGACACTCTGCTGAAAAACGCCGGGGAGTTCGGCATCACGCTGTTTCCGCTCGGCGACGAGCATAATGGCATTATCCATGTCATGGGGCCTGAAAACGGCCTGACACTTCCCGGAAGCACGATCGTATGCGGTGACAGCCACACATCGACCCACGGAGCTTTCGGTGCAGTGGCATTCGGCATAGGTACGAGCGAAGTGGAGATGGTGCTTGCCACGCAGTGTATCCTCCAGCCGAGGCCGAAGACCATGCGTATCACTGTCGACGGACGTCTTGGCAGCGGAGTTACGTCAAAGGATATGGCGCTGTATATAATCGCACAGCTCGGCACCGGCGGGGCTACAGGCTACTTCGTGGAATATGCCGGCGATGCCGTCCGCGCGCTGTCGATGGAGCAGCGCATGACGCTCTGCAATCTTTCGATCGAAATGGGTGCCAGAGGAGGCATGATCGCTCCTGACCAGACGACTTTCGACTACCTGAAGGGTAGGGAATTTGCTCCGTCGGGAAAGGAATGGGATGAGGCTGTGGCCTATTGGCGCACTCTGCCGTCGGACGATGATGCCGTCTATGACCGTGAGGTGAGATTTGATGCGGCCGACATCGAGCCGCGTGTCACCTATGGCACCAATCCCGGCATGGGTATCGGCATTAGCGAGCCTGTGCCGTTGCCTCCCGATGATGCCGCCGCGCGTCTGTCGTTTGAAAAGGCGTTGGCTTATATGGGCTTCCGTCAGGGTGAGAGCCTTGAGGGACAGAAGGTCGACTATGTCTTTTTAGGAAGTTGTACGAATGGCCGCATAGAGGATTTCAGAGCGTTCGCATCTTATGTCAAAGGGCGACGGAAGCATCCCGATGTGACGGCATGGCTTGTGCCCGGATCATGGAAAGTGCGCAGGCAGATATCCGAAGAAGGTCTTGACAAAGTGCTTGAGGAGGCCGGCTTCGAGATACGTCAGCCCGGATGCTCGGCGTGTCTGGCTATGAACGATGACAAGGTGCCTGCCGGATGTCTGTCGGTGTCTACTTCCAACCGTAATTTCGAAGGCCGTCAGGGTCCGGGAGCCCGCACCGTATTGGCCGGCCCTCTCGTGGCTGCTGCAGCAGCCGTCCATGGAGTTATAACTGACCCACGCAAATCTTGAATCAGATGGATAATCCAAAATTTACAATAGTCACCTCGCGGTGCGTGCCTCTGCCTGTAGAGAATGTTGATACCGACCAGATAATACCGGCACGTTTTCTTAAAGTCACCTCGCGTGAAGGGTTCGGCGAAAACCTGTTCCGCGACTGGAGATTTGATGCCGAAGGCAACAAGCGTCCCGATTTCCCGCTCAACGATCCACGTTACAGCGGATGCATACTTGTGGCCGGGAAAAATTTCGGTTGCGGGTCGAGCCGCGAACATGCAGCGTGGGCTATAGCCGATTATGGCTTCAGAGTGGTGATTTCGAGTTTTTTCGCCGACATACACAAAAACAACGAGCTGAACAATTTTGTGCTCCCGGTTGTGGTGTCGGACGACTTCCTGGCCGAACTGTTCGCGACAGTGGAGGCTGATCCTGCTACCGAAGTGCGCGTAGATCTTCCGAACCAGACTGTGGAGAATCTCGCCACCGGCCGAAAGGAGTCCTTTGACATCAATCCATACAAAAAACAATGTCTTGTAGAGGGGCTTGATGATATCGGGTATCTGCTGTCGCACTCCGCGGAGATCGATTCCTACGAGTCGGCCAACAATAAGTGATCGGACGATCAAATGCCGTGGCTCAATACAGGAATGTATCCGAGTAGGGAAATTCTAAACGTTAATCAATCATATATCTGAATCGTCAATGAAATTGAAGATAGCACTTTTGGCCGGTGATGGCATCGGTCCAGAAATATCGCGCGAGGGCGTGAAAGTGATGACCGCGGTGTGCCGTCGCTTCGGTCATGAAGTGGAGTTTGTCTCAGCTTTGGTCGGCGCGGCTGCGATCGACGCCGTCGGCGATCCGTTCCCTGAAGAGACATATAATGTATGCCGTGATGCCGATGCCGTGCTGTTCTCGGCTGTCGGCGATCCTCGGTTCGACAACCGGCCCGACCTGAAGGTTCGCCCCGAACAGGGTCTTTTGGCAATGAGGAAGAAGCTGGGACTGTTTGCAAATATCAGGCCGGTGGCCACATTCGCGTCGCTGATCCACAAGTCGCCGCTGCGCGAAGATATAGTCAGCGGAGCCGATTTTGTGTGCATCCGTGAGCTTACGGGCGGCATGTATTTCGGAGAAAAATACGAAAGCGACGATCATGCCTACGATACCTGCGCATATACACGCGGAGAGATTGAGCGAATCCTTAAAGTGGCATTCGACTATGCTCGCCGCCGCAAGAGACATCTCACTGTGGTAGACAAAGCCAATGTGCTTGCGTCGTCGCGTCTATGGCGCAAGGTCGCTCAGGAAATGTCCAGGGAGACCCCGGATATTACGACCGATTTCATGTATGTCGACAATGCGTCGATGCGCATGATACAGGATCCGCGTTTCTTCGATGTGATGGTGACCGAAAATACGTTCGGCGATATACTTACCGACGAAGGCAGTGTGATTTCAGGATCGATGGGGCTGCTTCCATCCGCGTCGATAGGTGAGGGTACTCCCGTGTTCGAGCCTATCCACGGGTCGTGGCCCGAGGCCGCCGGCAAAAATATAGCCAACCCGTTGGCGCAGATCCTTTCGGTCGCAATGCTGTTTGAGCATTTCGGACTGGCTGAAGAGGGCGAGTGTGTACGCAAGGCTGTCGATGCTTCGATGGAGGCCGGAGTCAGCACACCCGATATCGCTCCAGATCCTTCAAAAGCGGTAGGTACTGACGCTGTGGGCACATGGATTTCGGACTTTATAGCTGCTGAACGATGAAAAGACCGTTGCTTTTGCTCGCTGTGTCGGCCATGATGCCGGTGGCCGTCAGGGCAGTCGATATGCGGTGCGATGTCTGCCGGCAGGATAATACGGCCATACCTGTGTCCGGGCGGACGGTCACGGGAGAGCGTCCTCCGGTCGCGGAGCGTCTGTTCACGTCGAAGGCTGTGGAGGAGAGGATACGCCGGATCAAGGCGCAGCTCACCAACCGAAAGCTTGCCGAGATGTTTGAGAATTGTTTTCCGAACACTCTCGACACAACCGTGCATTTCCGCAAGGATGCCGACGGTACGCCCGACACTTTTGTCTACACCGGCGATATACCGGCCATGTGGCTTCGTGACTCCGGCGCCCAGGTGTGGCCTTATGTGGCTCTCGCGGCTGAAGATATTCAGTTGAAGGAACTCATAGCCGGTGTGATACGCCGACAGTTGCGCAGCATCATTCTTGATCCATACGCCAATGCGTTCAACGATGGCCCGACCGGAGGCGAGTGGCAGAGCGACTTCACGGACATGCGCCCCGAGGTGCATGAGCGTAAGTGGGAGATCGACTCGCTTTGCTATCCCATACGTCTTGCCTATGAATATTGGAAGCGCACGGGCGACGATTCGATATTCAGGAGCGGCGAGTGGCAGCAGGCTATGGCGCTTATAGTGCAGACCTTCCGACAGCAGCAGCGCAAGGATGATAAAAAAGGCCCCTATCGGTTTCTGCGACGCACCGACCGGGCTCTCGATACTCTCAACAATGCCGGATGGGGAGCTCCTGTCAGCGGCTGTGGCCTTATAGTGTCATCGTTCAGACCATCCGACGATTCTACGACTCTGCAATATCTCGTACCCTCCAATTTCTTTGCCGTGACATCGCTCCGTAAGGCAGCCGAGATTCTGACCGAGGTTAATGGCGATGCAGCTTTGGCAGGGGAGTGCCGTTCGCTTGCCGACGAGGTTGAAACCGCTCTGAAACGGCATGCCACCTATGAGCATCCGGAATTCGGCACGATATATGCTTATGAAGTCGACGGCTTCGGCAACCGTATGCTCATGGATGACGCCAATGTCCCCTCGCTGCTCTCGATGGCATATCTCGGCGATGTCGACATGAATGACCCTGTCTACCGCAACACACGCTCCTTTGTGTGGAGTCAAAGCAATCCTTACTTTTTCAAAGGCAAGGCCGGAGAAGGTATAGGCGGCCCTCATGTAGGCTATGACATGGCTTGGCCGATGAGTCTGATGATGCGTGCGTTCACATCCACCGACGACGAAGAGATACGCGCCTCGCTGCGCATGCTTCTTGATACCGACGCCGGCACCGGATTCATGCACGAGTCGTTCAACGTAGACAATCCGGCTGACTTCACCCGCCCGTGGTTTGCGTGGCAGAATACCCTTTTCGGTGAGCTGATCATACATCTGGTCGATTCGGGCAAGCTTGAGCTGCTCAATACGCTCTGATCGCTCTTTAAGCATATCCGCCACGCCCGTTGGCCTGTCATAACCCCGCCGAAGAAGCTTCTGAAAGCCTCGTCGGCGGGTTTTCAACATTCATGGCGATTTATCAACATTTAACTCATTTTTGCCGTGGAACATTTGCGCAGCGTGTTGAAATCAAGCTATCTTTGCAGCGTGTAACATCAGTCACAAGTAAAAACACATGGGCAAGATAATTGCAATAGCAAATCAGAAGGGAGGAGTGGGAAAGACCACAACCACGATCAATCTCGGAGCGTCGCTCGCAGCCGAAGGGAAAAAGGTGCTCATAATCGATGCCGATCCGCAGGCCAACGCCACGTCGGGTTATGGAATCAATCCTGATCAGATGACTTCGTCGATCTACGAATGCCTTGTCGACGACTATCCTTTGGAAGGATCGCAGGTGCCTACCTGTGTCGAAGGGCTGGAACTTGTAGGATCGCGGATCGACCTGGCGGGTGCGGAACTGGAATTGATCAACCGCCCGAATCGTGAGCGCGTTCTGTCGAAAGTGCTTGCGCCCGTAGCCGACAAATACGATTATATACTTATCGACTGCTCTCCGTCGCTCGGCCTGATAACGGTCAATGCGCTGACGGCCGCCAACTCTGTCATAATACCTGTGCAGGCCGAATATTTTGCCCTTGAAGGCATCACCAAGCTGATCAACACTATCCGTATCATCAAGCCGCGTCTGAATCCGTCGCTTGAGATAGAGGGATTCCTGCTGACGATGTATGATGCACGCTTGAGGCTCGCAAATCAGATCTACGAAGAACTGAAAGGTCATTTCGGCGACATGGTGTTCAACACCGTCATTCCACGCAATATACGTCTGAGTGAGGCTCCCTCGCATGGTCTGCCGGCACTCGTCTATGATCCGGAAAGCCGTGGCGCTACATCGCACAACGCGTTGGCTAAGGAGATTATCAACAAGCAGAAGAAAAAAGCTAAAGCCACATCGAAATGAAACCGAAAAGACAGGCGCTTGGCCGCGGACTTGATTCACTGATACCTATGGACGATGTGCCCGCATCGGGCGCTTCAGCCATTAACGAGATAGATATAGAGCTCATACAGCCCAATCCCGATCAGCCGCGCAGCAACTTCGACGAGGAGTCGCTTGCCGAACTGGCGGTTTCTATCAGAGAACTGGGTATAATACAACCCATATCGCTACGCAGCGTCGGCGGCAACTATCAGATCATAGCCGGAGAACGCCGCTACAGAGCTGCCCGCATGGCCGGACTGTCGACAGTCCCGGCATATATACGCGTGGCCAGCGACAGTGAGCTGACAGAGATGGCTCTGATCGAGAATATCCAGCGTGAGGATCTTAATGCGATAGAGATAGCGCTGACATTCAAGAAACTGATAGAGCGCTACGATCTTACGCAGGAACGTCTGAGTGAGCGTATCGGCAAGAAACGTGCTACGGTAGCCAACTTTCTGCGCCTTCTCCGGCTTCCGGCCGAAGTGCAGCTCGGTTTGCGCGACAAGCGTCTTGATATGGGGCATGCGCGCGCGCTGCTTGCCATAGATGATCCTACGGTGCAGCTGAAGATATATAAGCGCATCCTCAAGGAGGGGCTTTCGGTGCGTAAGGTAGAGGATCTGGTGAAGTCTATCCGCGAAGGATCTGCGGAGGCGCGCAGCACTGGTGAGAACACATCGCTGTCGAAGGATTTCGAATTGCTGCGCAATCATCTTTCAAGCAAATTCAACACTCCTGTCCACTTCACCTGTTCGGCCTCCGGATCCGGCAAAATCACCTTCAGCTTCAAGAGCGAAGATGAACTTGAAAGATTAATTACTATCTTTGACGACGTGAAAGCTCAGGAGGGCTGACAAATACAACCATATTATACTGATAGATCTGAATAAACAAAAGAAACTCAGCGGGATAGGCATGCGCAAAGGAAACGGTAGCAATAGAAGACTGTTTAGCCCGGCGGCTTCTTTGGCAATGATCGTTATGGTCATTGTGGCATTGCTATGTCCTTTTAACATTTTTTGTCAGAATACCCGTCCGATAAAGCCGGTCAAGCGTCAGCATAAGGTAGAAGTACCAGATTCAATACCTTTAGGTCAGCCTGCCATACAGCCGTCGGAGGTCGTCGTGGATTCAGTCTATGCCACAGCCACATCCGACAGTCTTATATTACTGCCGGTGGATTCAATCAAGATAGTAGATTCACCCCAGATGGCTCTGCTGCCTGACTCGATTAAAGAAACAGTCGGAATAAGCCGTAATGTCAGGGAATTCAATCCCGACCCTATGAGAGCCGTGTGGATGTCGGCGCTGTTTCCCGGACTGGGGCAGGTCTACAACCGTCGTTACTGGAAACTGCCGCTTGTGGCAGCCGGATTCATGGGACTTGGATATGGCGCGTCGTGGAACAACTCCATGCTGAAGGACTATACACGCGCCTATGGTGATATTATGGATAATGATCCGAACACCAAGAGCTACATGGATTTCTTCCCCGCCACGGTCAAGGAGGAGGATCTCGACAAGACATGGCTCACAAATATATTGAAATCACGCAAGGACTTTTATCGCAGAAACCGCGATCTGTGTATTATCTCCATGGTGGGAGTGTATCTGCTTGCGATAGTCGACGCATACGTCGACGCGTCGCTGGCGCATTTTGATATATCTCCCGATCTTTCAATGGAGGTGGCCCCTGCCGTAATACCCGATACACGCACACGACCCGGACTTGGGCTGCAGTGGGCGTTGCGTTTCTGACGATTGATGATCCCTGCATAGATACATGATCATGAAGAAATCAATTATAACACTATTTACCGGACTGCTCGCGCTCACCGCAACGGCTAAAGGGCTGTCCATTCTCGACATCAAGCATTCGATCACCGACGACAATATCGTCGCGCCGGAGAGTTTTGAAACCAAAACCCGTGAACTGCAGGAAAATTTCTATCTCAAGCATTACGCTGCGCGTGCCGACGAATCGGCCTCTACGCCGGTCAAAGGCAATCCTGCCGAATACGAGGAGCTGCTGAGCCAGCTGCCGGCGGAGATAGAACTGCCATATAATTCCATTGTGGGCAATTATATCGACATGTATCTCGGAAAGCGTCGTGATCTTGTGGCTGATCTGCTTGCTCTCAACAATTATTACGGCAACATATTCGTAGAAGAGCTGCTGCGAGAGAAGCTTCCTCTTGAGCTGCAGTATCTGCCTATCATCGAGTCGGCGCTGAATCCCAACGCTGTGTCGCGTGTGGGCGCATGCGGACTCTGGCAGATGATGCCAGCCACAGCTGTGGGTCTGGGACTTGAGGTGAATTCGCTCGTTGACCAGCGTCGCGATCCTCGCCTTGCATCGCGCTATGCGGTGAGATATCTCAAGCAGCTGTATGAGATCTATGAGGATTGGTCGCTGGCCATAGCCGCCTATAACTGCGGACCCGGTAATGTCAACAAGGCGTTGCGACGCGCAGGAGGCACCGGCAAGAAAGATTATTGGGAAATTTACAACTTCCTTCTGCCGGAAACCCGCGGATATGTGCCGGCGTTCATTGCAGCCAATTTCGTGATGAATTATTACGGTAAGTACGGCATAAGACCTACAGTTGTGAAGCAGAAGTTGATTACCGATACGGTGTTGGTAGACAAACGCGTGCACTTCAATCAGATAGCTCAGGTGCTCAACATACCGGTTGAGGAGATCAGAATGCTCAACCCGCAGTTTCGCAAGGATATCATACCCGGTGACAATCATCCCTACGCTCTTGTTCTCCCCTCACAGCAGGTGCTCAGCTACATAATGAGTGAACAGGCTATCCTCGACATGAATTCGGACGCTTATGCCCGTCGAACTCATGTAGAACCTGGAGAAAGTCTGGAGCGTCAGCCCGACGGCTCTTCCTATGTGACGCGCATGATCACCAAAACACATACTGTGGGTCGCGGAGAGAATCTCCGCTCCATAGCCCGCAAATATGGTGTAAGCGCCACGGACATCAAGCGATGGAACAATATGAGGAGCGGAAAAGTGCATCGCGGCAAGAAGCTGAAAATACAGACTTATGAAAGAATCCGAATAAATGCCGATTCGACATCGGTGGCATCGACCGGAGACAGCGTGCAGCCGGAAAGCAATGACGGACAGCCGGCGGTGGCTCAGGCAGAGCCGAAGTCTGCTGCCGCAGATTCGCGGAGCGTCACGGCTGCGAAGACACCCGCCAAGCAGACTGCAGCCAAGAAGTCAAAGCCAAAAACAGCTGCGGCATCGACTACAACCTACACCGTGCGTCGCGGCGACAATCTGAGCAAGATCGCCAAACGTTTCGGCACAACAGTCGCAGCCATACAGAAGGCCAACGGAATGTCGGGCACACGTCTCGATATAGGCGACAAGCTCAAGATACCTGCCCGTAGACGTTGAGACCGGCGTTCCGATCATTCATCCGGTTACTTTTAGAGATTGTCTAAAATTCATATCACTTTGCTTTTGAGAGTCTTTCCAGCGTCTCTTTGTTTGCTCCCCGGTCATGTAGCTACGGCTACACTCCCTCATCACAAACAAAAATCCATCTGACAATCCTTCTCAAAATCCGTATTATTAAATTTAGACAATCTCTTACTACATACTCAAGCAATGATGAAATTTTACTGTGCGTGGTTTGCATTATCGACCGTTTTGATTTCGATGCCGTTGACCGGATGTTCGGTTCAAAAAGCTAATGACATAGAGCGCAGAGATATCCTTGTAGAGGATGCAGAGATTGCTCCCGAACCGATGATCGGACGCCCGCTTTCGATGCAAAGAGCCGGTGATTATCTTCTTATTCTTGACAACAAGACTGATTCGCTGGCTCATCTTGTCGACGTTGCCTGCGGCCGGTATGCCGGTAATTTCGTTGCCAAGGGGGTTGGCCCCGGTGAATTCGGCAATGTGGTGATGTTTTCGACGATCCCCGGACGCGATGATGCCTTCACGCTTCTTCGCGCCGACAACAGGGATCTGTATGTGGCCGAAGTCGAGGGCACCGACAGTCTGTATCTCACATATACCCGCATTCTGAATCTCGATACATGGAATGTGGGATCGCTGGCCGACGGTGGCTATATCGGCACAGACGGCTATGTAGAGTATCCAGAGATATTCACGATGTTTGACCGTGAGGGACATGTGACAGGCCACTATGGCGACCGTATGCCTGAAGACAGGGCGGCTAAAGCCGGGAATGTGGCTATGACCGCCGCCTATCAGTTTGGGTTCGCCGTTTCGCCCGATGGCAGGAAGGTTGTTGCAATCGCTTCAGGTGACGAGGCTGCAGCTTTTTTCCGTCTGGAAGCCGACACACTGCGCGCTGTCAATCAGTTTCGCAACAGTTCGATGAAACATCGGTTTGCCGACGGACAATATCTTGGTGTGGACGGGCATGAAGAAGTTAGATTCCTTGAGGGAACAGCCGACAACGAGCGTGTCTATATCCTTTATGACGGCAGGCAGTTAGACGACTCCAACTGGACGGGCAATATGCTTTGGGTCTATGACTGGGATGGCAATAAGGTTGGAGAATATGCTCTTTCGCGTCGGGTGCGTGCGATGACCGCTCCTGATGAATTCGGCCGCATCTATGCCATAAGTCAGGATGGTACTGACCCGATTCTTGTAAGTTTTTCTGTAAGATAATGCATGTAGATGCATTCATCTCTTTTTTAACTAAAATTAAACTGTTAGATGCTCCACCTGCAACTGTTTTAATAGTATATTTGCAGCATCAATAACCAAAATCAAAGGTTAACCAATATCTCTATACCTTAAAGAATCAGAAAAATGGACATCAACAGTATCATGAACTCCCTGGAGGTGAAACACCCCGGTGAAAAGGAGTATCTGCAGGCTGTAAGGGAAGTGCTGATGTGTGTGGAAGAAGTCTACAACCAGCATCCTGAGTTTGAGAAAGCCCGTATAGTCGAGCGTATGGTAGAACCCGACCGCATAGTGACATTCCGTGTCACTTGGACTGACGACCGCGGCGAAGTGCAGACCAACCTCGGTTATCGCGTGCAGTTCAACAACGCTATAGGCCCGTACAAGGGTGGTATCCGTTTCCATGCGAGTGTAAATCTGTCGATACTTAAGTTCCTCGGATTCGAGCAGACATTCAAGAACGCTCTTACCACCCTTCCGATGGGCGGCGGCAAGGGTGGCAGTGACTTCTCGCCGCGTGGCAAGAGCGACGCGGAGATCATGCGCTTCTGTCAGGCGTTCATGCTTGAGCTTTGGAAAAATATCGGTCCTGACCGTGATGTGCCTGCGGGCGACATTGGTGTTGGCGGCCGTGAGGTAGGCTATATGTATGGCATGTACAAGAAGCTGCGCAACGAGTGTGACGGATCCATGACCGGCAAGGGACTTGATTTCGGCGGCTCGCGCATACGTCCGGAGGCTACGGGATTCGGCGCTCTTTATTTCGTGCAGAGCATGCTGGCCGAAAAGAATGATTCGATCAAGGGCAAGACTGTCGCAGTCAGCGGGTTCGGAAATGTGGCCTGGGGTGCGACTCTCAAGGCCAACGAACTTGGAGCCAAAGTGGTGACGATCTCCGGTCCCGACGGATACATCTACGATCCCGAGGGAGTGAGTGGCGACAAGATCAACTATATGCTTGAGCTTCGTGCATCGGGCGAGGATATTGTGGCTCCGTATGCCGAGCGCTATCCTGAAGCCACGTTCTATCCCGGACGCAAGCCGTGGGAGCAGAAGGTGGATATAGCTCTGCCGTGCGCCACGCAGAACGAGCTTGACGGCGATGATGCACGTCAGCTCATAGCCAACGGAGTGAAGATGGTGGCCGAGGTGTCAAACATGGGATGTACGCCTGAGGCTATCGATGCGTTCATCAGCTCGCACACCACCTATGCCCCCGGCAAGGCTGTCAATGCGGGTGGAGTAGCCACTTCCGGTCTGGAGATGAGCCAGAATGCCATGCACCTGCAGTGGAGTGCCGAGGAGGTCGACGAGAAGCTTCACGTGATCATGCGCGATATTCACGAGCAGTGTGTGAAATACGGAACCGAACCCGATGGATTTATCAATTACATGAAGGGTGCCAACATCGCCGGCTTCATGAAGGTGGCCAATGCCATGATGGGGCAGGGCGTGATCTGACCCGAGTATATCCGTCAGTGAGTATTTTCAAGACCCTGTGCGTCGTAGTCGATGCACAGGGTCTTGCATGTTTTGGCGGTGTCAGACCGAATCGATTATAAGTGAGTTGGCCGAATCGATGGCCGATGTGTCAAGGCTTGCCAGGTAAATGCGGGTTGTCGTTTCGGAGTTGTGTCCCATGCCTTCGCTGATAATGCTCAAAGGCACCCCCTTGATTCTTGCTGCCGAAGCCCAGCTGTGGCGGGCGCAATACATTGTAAGCCGCTGTGATGAATCGACAAGTGCTGCCAGTTTTTTGAGACTGCTGTTGATCGATGACGAAATATTGCGGTACACCTGCCTTTCGTCGATATCCTTGCGGGTGATGATCGGCAGCAGATACTGGGTGGGGTTGCATGGATATTTGTCGACAATGGCCTGCATTTCCCGCGTCCAGCCTACGGTCAGTTGCTGTCCGGTCTTGCGCCGCCGGTAGGTGACGCGTCCTCCGTCGAGATCCGATTTGCGGAGAAAGGCCATGTCGACAAAACTCATGCCTCGCAGGAAGAAACTCATCATGAACATATCGCGTGCAAAGTCGAGTTTCGGATGACGCGCCAGTGACAATGCCCTTATCCGGCTTATGGTCTGGATCGGGAGCGCTCTTTTTACGGTCTTGTCAATGCCGGTATAGACATGCCGGAAAGGATGGCGGTTGTCGAAGCCGGCTTCCTCAGCTGCGCGGTTGTAGACGGCCCTAAGCACACGCATATAGAACGATGAGGTGTTGCAAGTGATGCCGTTGAGTCGCATCGATGTTTCATATCGGCTGAGCATATCGGGAGTGAGGCAGTCTATTCTGACATCATTGTCATTGCGGAAACGCCTGAAACTGTTGAGTGTCGTGCGGTATATTTCGGCGGTGCGAGGCTTGCCCCTGCCGCGCAGAGTGGATATCTGCCTGTCCATATATGTGAAGAGCGAGTACAGTCGCGAAAATCTCATGAATTCCGCGGCTACATCATCGGCAGAGAATGGCACAGACGAGTGTGTCAGTCGGTCTATGATCCGGCGCAGGTGCTCAAGATCATGATGTACGCTCTCTTTTGCCTCGGTCACGTATTGTTCGCGCTGGTTCGGGCTGCGTCCTGCAGATGCCGTGTCATTCCATTCGCATGCATACAGTCTGTAGCCGCTTGAAACGGTTCGCGAGCGGCCAAGATGGCTGATCATATAGACTATGCTTCCGGGATGCTCCGCGCGGCATCCGGGTCTGAACTTTACTTTGATTGAAGTCATGTCGTTGACAGTTGATGGTTCGTGTCAAAGCAAAGATGCAAATCACGACCCAATCATTCACGGTCATGATCATAGCGGGATATCATTTCAGCGGAGTCAGCGTATGAAGCGCGAGCGCAAGTGACCGATCACTTCCGACTGTATGCGCGAACCGGCAATTTTGTTAAGTCCCATATATATAGCGCCTCCGATGAGGAGTTGCCCTACGGTGAGCAGCAGTGGCGAGCCGGTAAGCCATGTGAGCATGGAGGCGAGTGTCACCGAAATCAGTGCTGTGGCGGCATAAGGCAGCGAGTCGCTTGCAAACTGCCATGCGTTGCGTCCGGATAGTCTTGAGGCCACGACAAGAGTGACTCCCCATGTAAGGACGGAGGCTCCGATCTGTCCCCAGAGCAGAATAGCTATGCCGAGTGTGGGATCTTCGGCCGTTTCGAGGGCGATGAACGGCCATGTGAGCGCTATGGCGATGAGTGCGGCCGAGTCGCGCAGCAATTCGGTGACGACTATCAGCCGCGAGCGGCCGAGTGCCAGTATGTAGTTGTTGTAGAGGCTGCTCAATACGGTGAATATGCCTCGCAGCATCAGAAGTTGAAACAGATATATGGCCGCATCCCATTTGGAGCCGAAGCATAGATGAAACAGTGCGGTGGTCACTGTTATGGCCAGTCCGCAGCAGGGGAAAAGCAGATATGATGTGAAACGGTTCATCTTGGCTGTCGATGCTGCAAAGCGCCGTGGATCGTCTTGAAACTGCGACAGCGCGGGCAGAAACGACTGTGTGAATATTGCCGTGAGCGATGATATGCCCATGTTGCTCCATTTGTCGGCCTGGGTGTAGTAGCTCAATGGCAAGACTCCGGCTCTCATGCCTATTATAAACGCATAGATGTTTTTGAACAGGATATTGAGAAACGCTCCACCCATCATGCCCGAGCCTACTTTGAAAAAGCCTTTAAGCGATCGCAGTGATATGCGAAAGAGTGGAGTCCAGTGGCCGGTGGCCCAGAGTATGATGGATTTTACGGCGGAGAGTATCAGGGTCTGCCATACGAGCGCCCACACTCCCATCCCTTCGACAGCCATCCATATAGCGGCGACCGAACTGATGATGAGTCCGAGTGCATTGCTGACAGTGATCATTTTCACCTGCATACGCTTCATGAGCCGGTTGGTCTGCACTATGGCAGTGGCGTTGATGACAAATGCGAGCAGAGCCACCCGCGCCACCGGTATGATGCGCAGATCGTTCTGGAATATGCGTGCTATGAGCGGGGCACAGAAGTAAAGGATTATGTATATGGCGGTGGCTACAGCCATGTTGAGCCAGAACACTGAGCTGTAGTCAAGGCGGCTCACGCGTTTTTTCTGAATCAGCGCCGATGAGAAGCCGCTGTCGACAAACAGGGCTGCAAAGGCCGCGAACACCATGACGGCTCCGAGCAGGCCGAAGTCGTCCTTAGGCACTTCACGCGCGAGCACTATCCCGGTGACGGTATAGAGAGCCATCGACAACAGTTTGTCGATGGCGTTCCATTTGACAGTGCCGGCCACGCGGCGTTTCATTTCCGCCTGCTGGGCCATTTATTTGCTTTCGGTCTGATCTATCGGTGATGTCTTGACTCCTACGGAGCGGTTTTTGATCGACGGCTGTCCTTTGTAGTAGACGGTGCCGGATCCGGCTCCCATCACCGAAAGCTCCTCTTTGGGGCTGCAGCCGATAGATCCGGTGCCCCACAGGCTGCACTTGACAGAGTTGGCTGTCAGTCCGTCGGCCTGGATGTTGCCTTTGCCGGTGGTCGACAATTTGGCCTGGTCGGCCGATCCGTAGATGGTTATGGTGCCGTTGCCGGTGTCGATCGATGCGTCGACCTGATTGGCTTTCACGTTGCGTACGAGCAAGTGGCCGTTGCCGATAACCCGTGCTTTGAATTTCGGGCCGGGAGCTATGCTGACCACTCTTACAAGCGAGTCACCGGAATTTTCCACTTTTGACAGGAAATTGGAATAGACCGTCACGGTGGGCAGACCGTCGTATTTACCGTTTTCCTTTGTGGCGAGCTGTATCTCAAGTTTAGACTTTCCGGGGACGAAGTATATGGCCGATGCCAGTTCCGGCGATGTGTTGAACACGGCTTTTCCTGCCGAATCAGGATTGCAGCGGTAGTCGACATTGATGCCGTCCGTCACCTTCAGTTCGGTGAAGTCCTTTACGTCGAGCTCATAGCGTGTCGGTTCGGCCGCGTAGGCTGCAACGGCCGCTGTGGCTAAAATGATGGGGATGAGTTTGCGTTTCATATCTGTTGGGTTGTGGTGGGGTTTCGTTTGATTTCCTGTGTCGACAGCTGTTCTTCCACTTGGTTGAGTATGGCCGACAGTTCGTCGTAGGTCGATGCGCGCAGCATGGCTATGCGTGTGTCCCTGAAATTGGCTATGCCCTTGAACAGCGGCGAGGCTGCCAGATGACGGCGTATGTGGAGTATCCCGCGGTATTCGTCGATGCGTTCTATGCTCTCGGTGATCTGACGGCGCAGTATGGCGAATTTCTCGGCGTCTGTGATCATCGGCTCATCTTCGCCTGTTATAGCTGCTTTCATCGAACGGAATATCCATGGGGCGCCGATAGAGGCGCGTCCGACCATCACTCCGTCCACTCCATAGCGGTCGAATGCTTCGCGTGCTTCCTGTCCGGTAGTGATGTCGCCGTTGCCTATGAGCGGTATGGTCAGCCGGGGATTCTCTTTCACGCGGGCAATCATTTCCCAGTCGGCCCAGCCGGTGTACATCTGCGCTCTTGTGCGGCCATGCACCGTAAGCGCTTTTATGCCGCAGTCCTGCAATTGTTCGGCGAGAGTGGCTATGAGACGGTGGTCGGCATCCCACCCTGTACGGGTCTTGACCGTGACAGGAATATTGACCGCTTTGACCACTGCTGAGGTGATTTCAAGCATTTTTGGTATGTCGCGCAGCATTCCGGCTCCGGCTCCTTTTCCGGCCACTTTTTTTACCGGACATCCGAAGTTGATGTCGATCACATCGGGCTGAGCCTGTTCCACTATTCTGGCAGCCTCGACCATCGACTGCGTGTCGCGGCCGTAGATCTGTATGGCGGCCGGACGCTCAGCCGGTCTGATCTTGAGTTTGCGTGTGGTGGCGGCTATGTTGCGTATCAGCGCGTCGGCCGACACGAATTCCGTGTAAGTGAAGTCGGCTCCCTGCTCTTTGCAGATGAGTCGGAATGATTCGTCGGTCACATCCTCCATCGGAGCGAGGAGCACCGGACGCTGTCCTAATTGTATATCACCAATATTCATCAGTCACGAAGTTAATGCAATGTCGGTAAATATGCAAGTGATTAGAGTAAAAGATGCGTCGGGGGAGCAATGTTTCACGATGTTTCGCAGGCACACAGGTGTCCGTCGGCGGCTGATCAATGCAGAGTGAGAGTCGACAGTCGCTCCGGATCAATCAGTTTCAATACCTGCCTGAAGTCATCAGGTGTGATGCTCTCGATAGCTTTGCGGCAGTCGTCGGTGGTCATGACTTCGCCGCGCAAAAGGAAACTTCTTGCGGCAGACATCACGGCGTTCTCACGTTGTTCGGAAGAGATGACGGTCTGTCCCGAAAGCTGTCGTTGGGCTTGTCGGAATTTCCGCTCCGACAGGCCGTCGGAGGAAAGTCGTCCGAGTGCGCGCCGCATCACGTCTAAACAACGGGCATGATTGTCGGGATCACATCCGAAATACACGGTCAGCAGTCCGCAGTCGCTGTATAGTGCCAGTGACGATTCTACGGTGTAGACAAGTCCACGGCGTTCACGCAGTTCTACGTTGAGCAGTGAGTTCATGCCCGGGCCTCCGATTATGTTTGACAGAAGCGACAGGGCAAACCGGCTGTTGTCGTAAAGGCTTGCGGTGATGACACCGCTGAGCGTGTGGGCCTGATGACGCGACGATCCCCGATCGATAATGAATGGTGCGGCTGTGGCGGCGGGAATGGGTGTGTCAGCGCCATTGGAGCGGCGCGTGAATCGCTCGAATGCTCCGCTTACTGTGCGGATCACCTTTTCAGGACGTTCGGAGCCGGCATAGAAAACGATCGACGAATCGATGGTGAAATGGCGTTCGAGCCATTGACGGCATTTTTCAGGAGTAAAAGTGGCGAGGGTATCGCATGAACCCAGAATATTGTGAGCCAGCGGTGATCCGGCAAATATCAGTTCGTCGAAGTCGTCGTAGACGGCTTCGGATGGGGAGTCGAGATATGAATTGATCTCATCCTCCACCACAGAGCGTTCTTTGTCAAGCTGCTGTGCGGGAAACACCGAGTCGGTCACCAGGTCGGCTATCAGGCCGGCAGCCCGTCGCAGGTTGCCTTTCGGGAAAACACTGTAGACGTTGGTCTCCTCTTTAGTGGTGAAAGCGTTCAACTCTCCTCCTACAGACTCAAGGCAGTTGACTATATGACAGGCTTTCCGATGGATTGTGCCTTTGAATATGGTGTGCTCTACAAAGTGGGCCAGACCTTCTTCGCCCGGCATTTCGTCGCGACTTCCGGCTCTTACGGCCATACCGAAATACTCCACATCCCCCGCGAGGGGAATGTGGAGCAGTCGTAACCCTGTCGGCAGGGTCATATGGCTTATAGCCACGGGGTTGCGCTCACTCTTGTGGTGAGTGGTCATAGCAGTGTGGCTGTAGTGATCACTGTATGCCGCTGACGGTGGCGTTGCGGTCGATTTTTGCGACAAGACCCTGAAGCACCTTGCCCGGTCCGACCTCAACAAATTCTGTAGCTCCGTCGGCAATCATGTTCTTGACGGTCTGTGTCCAGCGCACGGGTGCGGTAAGCTGAGCCACCAGATTGGCCTTGATCTCTTCGGGATCGGTGTGGGGCTGTGCGTCGACGTTCTGATATACGGGGCATATCGGTGTGTGGATCTCTGTGCGGGCTATGGCCTCGGCCAGTTCGGCGCGGGCAGGCTCCATGCAGGGCGAGTGGAAGGCGCCTCCCACTTTGAGTTTGAGAGCACGTTTTGCACCGGCTTCGAGCAGTTTCTCGCAAGCAGCGTCGATGGCTTCTGTCTCGCCGGAGATGACGATCTGTCCGGGGCAGTTGTAGTTGGCGCACACGACGATACCGGGCACTGACTCACAGATTTCTTCTACTTTTTCATCGGGGAGAGCGAGTACGGCGGCCATTGTCGAGGGTTTGATCTCGCAGGCTTTCTGCATGGCCATGGCGCGTGCGGCCACCAGTTTCAGGCCATCCTCGAAGCTGAGCGCTCCGGCGGCGGTCAGTGCGGAGAATTCGCCGAGCGAGTGTCCGGCCACCATGTCGGGGTTGAAGTCGCTTCCCATGGTCTTGGCAAGTATTACAGAGTGGAGGAATATGGCGGGCTGTGTGACTTTGGTCTGCTTGAGGTCTTCGTCGGTGCCTTCAAACATTATGTCAGTGATGCGGAAGCCGAGTATTTCGTTGGCTTTCTCAAACATTTCGTGCGCTGTGGCATTGTTGTCGTAGAGGTCTTTGCCCATGCCGACAAACTGGGCACCCTGGCCCGGAAAAACAAATGCTTTCATAAAATAACGTTTATGTTTGTTTCTGATTGGTCGTTGTATGTCTGCAAAATTACGATAAAAAATTGAGATACGGAAAGATGCATCGTCCTTATTGCTTCTTGTCGGCCGGTTTCATGTCGGGGAGCAGTGCGGCCACGATGCCAAGCAGGGGGAGGAGTGTGCTCACGCGGAATACAAATTGTATGTCGGTCATTTCGGCAAGCCATCCGAAGAAGGCTGCTCCGATGCCGCCAAGGCCGAACGAGAGGCCGAAAAACAGTCCGGCGATGGTGCCGATATGTGCTGGCTTAAGTTCTGTAGTGAAAACGAGTATGGCCGAGAATGCCGATGAGATCACAAGGCCTACAATCACCGACAGTGCTATAGTCATGGCATATCCCGCGTAGGGCAGACACAAGGCGAAGGGCGCGGCTCCGAGGATTGAGCACCAGATGACGTATTTGCGGCCGATCTTGTCGCCGATGTACCCGCCGGCCACAATGCCGATGGCCGATGCGGCGAGAAATGCAAACAGACACAGCTGGGCGTCGCGGATCGATATGCCGAACTTGTCGATGAGGAAGAATGTGAAGTAGCTCTGCATGCTTGCCAGAAAAAACTGTTTGGAGAAGGTGAGCAACACCAGTACTGTCATGGCGCGTCTGATCTGCTTCTCTGTCAAGTGGACCGATCTGATGACTTTTGCCGCTTGCGATGCCATGCGTGTGGCCACGTATCGGCGATACCACCGGCCTATCCATGTGGTGACAATAGCTCCGAGCACGAGGGCGAGAGCAAACCATATCACGGCGCCTTTGCCGTGGGGCAAAACTATCATGGCTGCCAGTAGAGGGCCTATGGCTGTACCTCCGTTTCCTCCCACCTGAAATATCGACTGTGCGAGTCCCTTGCGGTATCCGGCGGCGTTCTGTGCCACGCGTGAGGCTTCGGGGTGGAATATTGACGATCCGATGCCCACTACCGCCACCGAGGCGATGATGAAGTGGAAACTGTCGGAAAAGGCGAGCATGACAAGTCCGGCAAGTGATATGCACATGCCGAATGTGAGGGCGAACGGGCTCGGATGACGGTCGGCATACCGGCCTACGAAGGGCTGAAGTATCGACGAGGTCATCTGAAACACAAATGTGATGATTCCTATTTGTATGAATGTCAGTCCGAAGTCGTCTTTGAGTATCGGGTAGATCGACGGAATTACCGATTGCACCGCATCATTGAGAAGATGGGCGATGCTTATGGCAAAAAGTATTGAAAATGTGGTTTCTATCGAAGTGTCAGTGCTACGCATAAATCAATAATAATGGACGACCGGTATGTCGCCGGTCGGTCTGTGTCCGGTTAAATCGCGGCAAAATTACCGATTTTTTCTGTAACTCCGGCAAAAGATGTCAGCTCAGTGTCTGTCGGCAAGAGGGCTGCTGTGTGGAATTTCAGGTATTATCCGGTGATATCAGATGCCGAACATTACAGCTCCGGAGTCCGTTGTATTTACAGACTAAACAATATGAGATTATGAAAAATACCGGAATTTTTTATGGATCTACTACCGGAACCACCCTGGAGGTGGCCGAGATGATAGCGAAGTGTCTTGGTATAAAGGAGAGCGATATCCACAATGTGGCTACGACGGCTCCGTCGGAAGTGGCAGCGTATGATCTGCTGTTGCTTGGCACGAGTACGTGGGGCGACGGCGAAATGCAAGACAATATGGATGATTTCTCTCATGGGCTTGAAGTCATGGATCTGAGCGGCAAGGAGATCGCGCTGTTCGGCTGTGGCGACGAGTCGATGAGCGATACGTTCTGCAATGCCGTCGGCGAGCTGTATTCGCGTCTGAAGGATACCGGTGCGAAATTTATCGGTGCTGACTTTGGAACCGACGGATATAGCTTTGACAGTTCGGAAGCCGACAAGGATGGCCATGCCGTGGGTCTGCTGATCGATAATGTGAATCATCCGGATCTGACTCAAGGCCGTATCGAGGATTGGTGCCGGATGGTCGCTGCACAGGAATAGTTGCAGGCTTAGACTGCAGCTATAGGCTGACTACGTGCATCCGGCAGTTTCGGCAGTCAAATTCAAGTCCGAGTCTGATGTTGCCCGACTGGAGCGTGAGCTGCTGCGGCCAGAGACGTCCTGTGGCTGTTTTCAGACATCGGTCCATTTCGCGGCGAAGGCAATAACGTGTGGTCATCAGTCGTGTCCCCGGTTTGACGTTGCCGCTTGCTTCCATTGCCGGGTCAATGGCAGTGGCTCCGTGTTGTCGGTATAATTCGTGGGCGAGGTGATTGGCCACATTGTCAGAGGGCGTAATGACTGTTGAAGGAAGCGGGCTGGCAGTCGCGGGGTCAGATGGTTGTCCGGGACGTTCGCGTTCATAAGTAACATGTCGGACTCTTTGCAGGCTGTCGACAGCCTGACGTCGGAGTTCGGTCAGTGCGGCGGCGGGAACGAATATGTCGGCGCAACGGTCGGTCACCCGCTCTATCCTGAAGTCAGTGCCTCCGGTCTTGGCGAGAATCTCGGCTCGGTGAGGCAACGGGTCGCGCTGGGCTTTCGGAAACTCTCCTTCGAGCCGTAGGGCGGTGTAATTGCCATCCTCGTCCTCTATGCGCAGTGCGATGCCGCCTGTGACGCTATATAGTTCTATCCGGGCTGAAATGGTTCGTGA
The DNA here is from genome assembly GCF_003024925.1 of Paramuribaculum intestinale. Taxonomy (GTDB): domain Bacteria; phylum Bacteroidota; class Bacteroidia; order Bacteroidales; family Muribaculaceae; genus Paramuribaculum; species Paramuribaculum intestinale. The sequence continues at coordinate 5,074 of NZ_PUED01000013.1, read as the reverse complement.
TGCGGTGGGACGCGTCATTATGTCGTCCCACTGTTTGTCGGTGTTGCGGTATAGTGTGGTGCCTGGTTTTATTGATGTTGGCGATGCCGGAAACAGCCTGTTGCCGTCAGCTTTGTTCAGACGGAATCCGGTGTATTGTCCGTTGGTGTCGAAATATCCGAGTCCGTCGCCGTTATGAAGTTCGGCGGTAAGATTAGCTTCTATACGGTTGCCTTGGCTTCGCACGACTTTTCCAACCGGCTGGCCGATCCATTTTGGGGTGAGCGTCGATGCCATTTGGCCTTGTGGATTATTTCCGTAGCCGAAGTAGCCGGTAAATCCGCGGTTGAAGCTCTTCTCCGGATCGGGTGTGAAAGTGAGTCGGCTGGTGCCTGACGATGATCTGCGCAGTGTGCCTTCCGAAGCGTCGACGATGCGGTTGAGAGCGTTGCTGTATGCTCCGACGACGTTTTTTACGTAGGCCTCATCTTTCAGCCGTCCTTCTATTTTGAATGACGTGGCTCCGGCTTCGATCAGTCGGTCGAGCGACGTCAGCCGGTTGAGATCGCGCAACGACAGCAGATGTCGTCGCTCGATGATTTTCTCGCCCGAGGGTCCGGTGAGATCAAACGGCAGACGGCATATCTGCGCGCATTCTCCACGGTTGGCGCTGCGTCCTTTCAGTGCCTGGCTGGCACGGCAGTCGCCGCTGTAGCTCACGCAGAGCGCGCCGTGTACAAATACTTCGACCGGTATTGTTATTGCGCCGGCAATATCGGCGATTTCGTCGAAAGTCAGTTCACGAGGAAGCACAAGACGTGTGAATCCGAGCGACTGCAGGAACTGTGCTTTGGCGGGTGTGCGGATGTCGCACTGTGTGCTCGCATGGAGGGCCATGGGCGGAAGGTCGAGGCGGGTAATGCCGAGATCCTGCACTATCAGAGCGTCTATGCCGCAGCGATACAGCTGGTGTATCATACGTTCCACTTCAGCCAGTTCGCTGTCGTAGACGATAGTATTGACGGTGGCATATATCCTTGTGTCAAATCTGTGGGCGAAGTCGGTGGCGCGTTGCAGGTCGTCGAATGAATTGGACGCGACATGACGGGCGCCATGACTGGGCGGACCGATATATACTGCGTCGGCACCATGACGGATGGCTTCGATCGCAATATCGGCGTTGCGTGCCGGTGCGAGTAGTTCGAGCTGTTTCGCTTGGTCGGATCTGGGCATTGGTCTGGCAGTATGGAATCCAATAAAGAGGGGAGCGCCCGCTTGTCATGGCCGGTGGGCGCTCCCCGTATATTGTCGTTAAGATTGTCAGAAGAGTTTTTCGGGATAGGTGCCGTCGGCATGGAGCTGTGCGAATTTCTCAACCACTCCCGGACGGTCGGCGGCATATGTCACACCGAACCATTTGCTGTCGGTGTCAAGCACCTTTACGCTTGCTTCGCCCGACTTGATCAGTGTGTCGATCGCCAGAGGGATGAAGAATTCGCTCTTGGGGGTGTTTATGTAGCGGTCAAGGAACCGGCGGAATTCGCGTTCGCTGTAATCGAAATAGTCGGGAGTGAAGCCCCAGAGATTCATTGAAACCGGTGTGGCGGGATCAAGAGTCTGCTCTGTGCCGTTTTCGTCGGTGAATACTATGCGGCCCTCCTTGTCGTAGCTGATGGCTGTGCGCTCCACGACCGATTCCAGATTTCCGTCCTTGGTCGAGCAGACGCCACGCGCCACGGAGCCGTTTTCGGTCATGGTGTTGCCGACGCGGAAACCGACCATGCAGTAGTCGCCTTTGCGGTCGCGCGGACGTGAGAGTTCTTTGGCAATGACCTCAAAAGCATTGCGGCCGTAGAAGTCGTCGGCATTGATGACTGCAAACGGCTCCTTGATAGCGTTCTTGCCCATGAGCACAGCGTGATTGGTGCCCCAGGGTTTGGTGCGATCCTCAGGACATGTGTAGCCTTCGGGCAGATCGGTGATTGACTGGAATACAACTTCCACAGGTATGTGTCCTTCGTATTTCGAAAGGATCTTTTCGCGGAAATCCTGTTCGAAATCCTTGCGTATTACAAACACAATCTTGCCGAATCCGGCGTGTATGGCATCATAGATCGAGTAGTCCATGATTGTTTCTCCGTGGGGGCCGAGGCCGTCGAGCTGCTTGAGGCCGCCATAACGGCTTCCCATGCCGGCTGCAAGAACGAATAATGTCGGTTTCATTAGCGTTTCTGTTTATTTGGTTTTGAATGAGAATTTGATAGTTTCGTCGTATTTCTCGCCAGGGCGGAGCACTGCCGACGGGAAGTCGGCATGGTTGGGTGCGTCAGGCATGTTCTGGCATTCGATGGCCACTCCGTCGTAGTCGTCATACGGGCGGCCGGCCTTGTTTGCCGGCGAGCCGGCGAGCCAGTTGCCGGTGTAGACCTGTGCGGCCGGCTGCGTGGTGCTGACTTCCAGAATGCGGCCTGACGGTTCGGACGACAATATGGCTACCGTCTTCAGTTCGCCTTTGCGTATCGGTCCGTGGGCTACCCAGCAGTTGTCATATCCTTTTCCGTAGTTGAGTGCCGGAAAATCGGTCTTTATGTCGCGGCCGATCTTTTTCGGGGTAGTGAAATCCATGGGTGTTCCGGCTACCGGAGCAAACTCGCCTGTCGGTATGAGGGTGTCGTCGGTAGGCAGATATCTGCTGCATTCGAGCTGCAGTTCGTGGTCGAGTATCGATCCTGCGTTATGGCCTTCGAGATTCCAGTAGGCGTGGTTGGTGAGATTGATAACAGTAGGAGCGTCGGTTTCGGCCTGCAGGCGCAGTGTCAGCACATTATCGTCGGTCCACGCATATGTGGCCTTTACCGTGAGATTGCCCGGATATCCTTCTTCGCCGTCGGGGCTTGTACGGTAGAATGTCACGGTGCCCTCCTGGGCATTTGCCTCTGAATCCCATATACGGTTCATGAATCCGGTAGGGCCGCCATGCAGGGCGTTCGGGCCATTGTTGATGGCCAGAGTATAGTCTTTGCCGTCGAGTGTGAAGTGGCCTTTGGCTATGCGGTTGGCGAAGCGTCCGGGGATCTTGCCTGCACAGGGTCCGTCGGCAATATAGTCGGCCGGATCAGCATATCCGATCACGACGTCGTCAAGTTTGCCGTTGCGGTCGGGTACCTCTGTTTTTACTATGCCGGCTCCGAGCGATGACAATGTGACGCTGGCTCCTGTAGCGTTGGTGAGTGTATAGAGCGTGATTTCGCCCATCGGTGATGGGGCAGTCTGTCGGGAGATTTTCATGATGTAGTAGCTTATGGTAATAATTCTGTATGCAAAGTTAATGTTTTCGTCGACTATTTTTGCTTTTTGCCGGTAGAATTTGCAGTTAGTGTCGGTATTCGGGCTAAATGCAGTGGTCAATAGCGAGGGGCAGTCACTCCCGAAGGTATGTTGACCAGACGGTCGGCAATGTCGCGGCTCACCCTGATGCCGTCGGTGGCGGCGGATTCCCACATTCTGAGGTTTGGCATAAGTTCCCACACCGGGCGAGTCTGTATGCCATGGTTGTTGGTGTATTCCAGAAAAGAGTCGCGCGCGGTACGGTCGGGGAGCAGTATGGCATTGAGCCAGTAGTTTGATCGGGTGCCCTCCGGTTCGGTCACGAATTCGATTCCGTCGATATTCTCGAAGAATCGACGGTATGCTTCGGCCGTACGTCGTTTGTCGGCGATAAAATTCGGAAGCTGTTCGAGTTGCGCGCATCCGAGGGCCGCATTAATGTTGGGCATCCTGTAATTATATCCGATCGAGTCATTGTTTAATTCCCATCGGTGTGGCACTTTGGCCTGCGTGGTCAGGTGTTTTGCACGCCGTGCCATTGTTTCGTCGGAAAACAGCAGCATTCCGCCGCCTCCGGTAGTGATTGTTTTGTTGCCGTTGAAGCTCAACGCTCCTATCGGGGCGATGGTGCCGGTGTGGCGTCCGTGGTAGAGCGATCCGACGCTCTCTGCCGCGTCCTCTATGAGTTTGATGTGCCATCGCTCGCATATGTCGACCAGTCGGTCGAGCCGTGCGGGGTGTCCGAACGTGTGCATCACTACTGCTGCGCTGATACGCGCTCCGGTTGTCTTGTTGCGGCAATTACCGTTGTTGTCAACGTCGGCATTTGCTTCAAGCCATGCTTCGAGTGCGTCGGGCGACAGGCCGAGTGTTGACCGGTCGATGTCGATGAACACCGGACTCGCTCCCGTATATGCGATTGCATTACAGGTGGCTATAAACGTCAGTGGCTGTGTGATGACTTCGTCGCCGCGTTCCACATCGCTCAATATCAAGGCCATGTGGAGGGCGGCGGTGCCGTTCACTGTGACAACCGCGCCTGCAGCTCCGGTGTATCGAGCCATTTCAGATTCGAACCGATCTACAAATGCTCCGACGCTTGACACGAATGTGGTGTCGATGCATTCCTCAAGATATTTCTTTTCGTTTCCGGCGAATGTCGGCGAGTGAAGTGCTACGGTCTGTCCGTCGGCAGCGTTGTAGTTGTGACGGATAAACTGCGTTATTTCGCAGAAATCGTTATTGGTCATGTCTGTATAGCTGAACTAAGCCACAAAGTTAGTAAAAATGGGTCGTAATCGATAGCGTTTTGTCAGGATATTTTCACGGGTGTTGTTTCGTGGGAAGTGAATGGGTATTTAATATCCGGCTATAAATGAATCGGCAGAGGAATCCATGATGATGGATGCCTCTGCCGATTGTGTTGTCGTCGGGCAATCGCCGCTATGGCAGCGATCACTTTCTGATACCGAGCTCCTTCTTGGCGATGAGGGCACGATAGCGGTTGATGTCGGTCTTGATCAGATAGTCAAGAAGACGACGGCGCTTGCCGACAAGAGCCTTAAGGGCGCGTGCTGTGGTATAATCTTTGTGATTTGACTTGAGGTGCTCAGTCAAATGAGCGATACGGACCGAGAATAATGCAATCTGCGCTTCAGGCGAGCCAGTGTCAGTCTTGCTCTTACCGTATTTCTCAAAGATTTCCGCTTTTTCTTCAGAATTCAAATGCATTCTTTGGAATTTTTAGGGGTTTATGATGAAATTATAT
>NZ_PUED01000129.1 GCF_003024925.1 Paramuribaculum intestinale | reverse complement strand
GTGTTATATAGCCGTTCCACTTGGCGGGCGTACTGCCGCGTCTTGGCGTAGTGCCGGGCATCAAAGCCACGAAGTCGGACTATAAGGCGGTTTTCGGTATAATCGGGCATAAAGTTATTTTTTCGGAATTTCGCGTTTAAGCGCGTTCCGCTTCCGAGGTGGGTACTTTATCCATTCGGAAGGAAACGCGGCCTATACGCGGCTTAAAACGGCTTCTTTTGGTTTGTATTCTCCATAAATAGAGCGTATTACGGAATTTTAGGCGGGTTCGTAGGCTTAAAGGGTCGGTTCGCCTTCCGTCCATGCGTTGGCCCGGTCTTCTTCCGTTTGTATTTCGGCCTGTTCTACGTCCGGGTCTTCCGCCCAACCTAAACGGCGTATAGTCGTCTTTTGGCTTGCTATCGGCTTGCCGCCGTTGGCACCTTGGAGCATATTTATTTTCGCCTGTTCGTCCTCAATAATGTACGGCGTTATCCGGGGCGAAACAATAAGACGACGGGCGGCGGCTTTGTTCTTGACGTTAGCCGCGCCGAGGTAGGCTAACACTATGTTAGCACGGCGGGTTAAATAGTCGTCGAATACTTCCATTTTGTCCTGTACCTTTAAGTGTGCGTCCATAAATAGAAGTTGAAGGGCTACGCCGCTAACCGCGCCTATTCCCTTCACGCTATCAAAGGAAATATCGGGCGTTTGGGTAATGGTGTAAATCATTCGTAGAAGCGTGTCTATTTCCAACCTTACGCTTTCCGGGGCCTGCGCCCATGATAGGTAGGTTGCTTTCGCGCCTTCCTCGCCTTCGATTATCGCTCCGGCTTCTCCCTTCCTTGCGAAGCCCAATATTTTGCCTTCTACAAAGATTTTCGGGCTTGCGTGGTAGTCGTTGGTGTCGGCGAAGTTGGAAAGTAACTTTTCCAAACGGTCGATAAGGCTCTGCACGTCTTCCCACTCTACGGCGGGTTGACTTCCGTACACTATGGGGATTTTGCCGATGGTTAGCTGCTTGGGGTAGCCTTCGACTAACTCCCAGTTCTTGGCTTCCGTCCCGGTCGGGCCTTCTGCTGTCCATATATAGTGCGCGTCCTTCGTGTAGGTTTCAAAGTATGTGCGCGTAGTCAGGTCGTCTGCCTTCTTCGTGAACTCACGGGAAAAGGCTATTAGGTCGCGGTTGTCGTCGAAGTATGGGTAAAGTTTATCCCCAAAGGCCGGACTAAACAGGGCTACGCGAAACTTCGTTTTTGTCGGGAAGCCGTAGAGGTCGTGCGTTTCCTCGGTTTCTACCGGGTACCAATATTCTGCTACCTCGGTAGAATTGAAAATACTACGGGCTACGCGGCGGTTAAGGGTTCTTTCCTTGACTTCGTGGAATACACGTTTAAGCGCGGCAAGTACCGCCTTTTCCTCGTCGCCCTGCGGGTCTGCATCGTAGGCGGGCGGGTTGCCGAAGGTAAACGCTACAGCGCGTTTCACTATCAACTTTTGAAGGGCTAACGCTATGCGGGCTACGGGTTCAATTCTAAACCCCTGTTCCGTGGTAAGCTCGGCGTTTACGTTGATGTTCTTGACTTGGCCGTATTCCTCGCTATCCTTGTCTGTTACTACAAGTTTGTCCGGGCGTTTGCGCGGGTCGTTGATGTCGTGCTTTGCAGGGTCGTACTGCGCGGCGTACTGCTCCGAATTGGGAAGGGTTGTAATTCGCCCGTTTCTCAACTCGTTTATAGCTGCGGGGTAGTCGCCCGCTTTTAGTAGTTCGTCAATAGGTGACATAGTCTATTGGGGTTTATGGGGTTAGAAAATTTGTTTTAATCTTGAAATACTTTGCTTCCCGTCGGGGCGTTTCTCCACCGTTCCCGTTAAAGCGTCCGGCGCGTCGTCGTGGGTGTTTCGTCCCTGCTTCTTGTATTGGGTTATAGCCTTGTGAAACTTCGGCCATAAGTGCGCCCACTCCTTCGGGAAGTGTGTAAGGTTCTGCACCTCGTTTGAGTGGCTGAATATTCGTATATCCTTGTTTTCGCCTTGGTGGAACCAGCGTACAACGGTACGGCGGTTTCCCAATATCCGGCAGTTTTCTTCTACCTTCCGGGCGAAGCCGCGCCCGCCGTTGTTGCTCTCTATTATCGCTTCCTCTACTTCCCACTTCGTAAGGATCCGCGCCGTTTCCGGCTCGGTCGTTTCCATTGCGGCCTGGGTATAGTACACGTCTAAAATGAAGTTGCCTATTTCCGTTTCGACGTAGACAATACAGCAAAGGAAGTCTTCGCCCGTGTCGGCGGTATCGACGTAGGCTTTTACTTTGTGCTTCTTGGTTACGGGCAATACTTCGTAGGTCTTAAACTCGCGTTCGTACATAAGCCCCGTTATCGGTCGGGGGTTCTGCATATACTGCGTTTCAAATACCCACCCGCTTTTTTCTTCCAATTCGTGAAGTTCGGCTAACGTGTGTTTGAACTCCCACAGCGGCCGCTCCTTGCCGTCGTCGTCAATCTCAATAACGGGAAGGCTCAATACTACCCATTCGTCCGGCTCCAACTTCTGCAAGTAGCCGCAAAGGTCGTCTTCGTCCAAACGCTGCATAATTATAATTATCGGCGTTTTTCGGCTGTTAACGCGGTTTCGTATGGTGGTTTCAAACTTTTGGTTTACCTTCTCGCGTATTTGTTCGCTTCGTGCGTCGTCCGGCTTAATAGGGTCGTCGATGACTATCGCGCCGCCGAACTCGTCCCCTTCGGAAGTAATGGCGGCTACCTCGTCGCCTAATTCCTCGTCTTCGTCCTTATCCACCAAACCCGCGCCGAAGCCTGTTACCTGTCCGGCTGATGAAACGGCGTAAAGGCCGCCCCCGGCTTTTGTAAACCATTTGCGGGTGTTTACGCTCGTAGGCATAGCGTCCGGGAACAATCGCCTATAACTCGGTTCGCGCAAAATTTCCTGTACTCCTCGGCTGTTGTCGCGGGCTAAGTCGTCCGAATAACTGAGGTGTATAAACTTCGCCTTCGGGTTAATGGCGAAGCCTTCCGCGATGAAGCTCTTAACCGCTAATTCGGTCTTGCCGTAGCGTGGTGCGATGTTTATTATAAGCCGGGTTATCTCGCCCTTTAATACCTTGTCTAAGGCTTCGGCTATCCTTTCGTGATGTTTGCCTACGACGAACTTACGCTTATACTTTTCTTTGAAAAAGAAGCGTGTAAAGTTTAGCGTTCCTTGGCGGATCCACGTCTTTATTACGTCTATGTCGCGGCAGAAGGACATTAGTATTTTTCGTTTAGGGTTTTGAATAATTCGGCGGCTTCTTCCTTCGTAAGCGTCCGGGCCGGTATCAAGTCGCCGCCGTCCTTTCCTGTAAGTTCCATTCGCTGCGTGGGCTTGCCGTACTGCCTTTCGCGCAGCTTGTCTAACGTCGTGGTCTTGCCGTTCTTCATATCGCTAAGTATGGCCCGCGCTAATCCTTTGGGGTATATCGGGGCTTCCTCCCACTTTACAAGTAGTTGAAGGTCGGCGAAGGTAAAGGAAAGTATAGCGGCTTCCCATTCGTTAATCTCCACGGCGGAAAGGCTGTAAAACTTCTTCGCCTTCGCCTTGCTCCCGAATATCTTTACAAGCTGTTCGGGTACGCGGCTTTTGGGGCGGCCTTTGGGGTTGCCACTCTGTCCGGGTTTGAACTGATGCGGGGTTATGTTTTCGGGGTTTGGCATATCGCTGTTATTTTGTCGTTTTGTCGCTGTTCGGCTTTGAGGTTTGTTCTTTCTCCAAATGTTCAATAAACGCCCCTATTTCGGTTTGAAGGTCGCGTAGTTTATTTATGAAGTCGCCTATATCGTCCGAAAAGGTTTTATGTAGTCGTACCTTAGTCCGGCAGCTCGCAATTTCGATAAATGTATTCCGTTCTATTCCGTCCGAATATTCCGTTATCCCGTCGAAACATACCACGCTTCCCGTGCTTGGACTTGTCGGCGGGTTAAGCCATCGGCGTGTGCAATAAAATGTGTTATTATCCATCGTAACTCGTTTTTATTCTTCACTTGGGGCGAAGTTGCCTATTCGTTCCGCTTCGTCGCCTGTATATTCTTCCCACCGCTTTATTATCACGTCTATATAGGCGGGGTCTAATTCCACGGTATAACAAGAGCGGCCCAACTGCTCGGCCGCCATAAGGGTGCTTCCGCTTCCGCCGAATAGATCTAACACGACTTCGCCGGGGCGTGTGCTGTTCTTAATGGCGCGTCCCATCAGTTTTATAGGCTTCATCGTAGGGTGGTCGGCTGAACGTAGCGGCTTATCCTCGTGTATTGTCGTGGTCGGGGTGGCTTCGCCCAATAGCGAACGAAGAAGGGCTTTTAACTCGTCCTTCGTCATTGCGTCTATGTCCGGGGCTTCGTCCTCGGTTACGGTCAATAGGTCGCGGCGGTTTACGAAGAAGTGCGACGCGCCGGGCTTCCAACCGTATAGGCAGGGTTCGTGCTTCCATTGGTAGTCCTGTCGCCCTAATACCATGTTGTTTTTAACCCATATAAGTATCTGCTTCAACTCCCAACCCACGGACTTAACCGCCAATTTGAAGTTAAGCCCTTCCGTTCCGGCGTGCCAAATGTAGAACGCGCCGCCCTTCTTGAGGTAGCGGTTGGCGTTGTCGAAGGCGGCTTTAAGGAACTCTAAAAAGGCTTCGTCGCCCATCTTGTCGTTGGCGATGTCCTTTTGTACCCGGTTCCCCTTGTCGGCGGCGTTTAGGGCTTCGTTCTTGCTTGAATAATCCACGTTATAGGGCGGGTCGGTTAAGAATAGGTCTACTTTGCCTTCGCCTATCAGGATATCCAATACTTCCGGCTTCGTGCTGTCGCCACAGATTAGGCGGTGGTTTCCTAATTGGTAGATGTCGCCGTATTTCGCCTTCGGCTTGCTTGGTAGGTTTCCGGCTACGTCGTAATTGTCTTCTTCCGCTTCTTCTTCGGCTTGCCCTGTGTCAATGTCGGGAAGTTCCACAGCCCAACGGTCGAGGTCTTCTATTTCCCATTCGTTGGCTAAGTCGTCATAATCCCAATCGCCGAAGGCTACGTTATCCTTTATGACAATGGCGCGTAGTTTCTCCGGTGTTGTTTCCGGGGGGATTACTTTCGCTATTGTTTCCGTGTAGCCCAATTCTTTAAGGGCGCGGTAGCGCATATTTCCGCCTATAATGACGTTATGCCCGTCGTATTGGTAAATAAGCACTTCCCGAAGTGCCAACATTTCGGGGTCGTCCTGTATCGACGCTTTCAACTTTCTAAATTTTACGTCGTCCTTCATCATTCGCGGGTTCTTCGGAACTCCGGGAATTTGCCCTTTGTTCAGTTCCAAATCCGACAACTTCAATACGACGCTTTGCACCAACGGCGCGAGGGCCTTGGCGGGGGTAGCTGCTCCTTCCTGTGTTTTCTTCTTTGCCATAGTTTCCGGGGGTTAAGGGTTAGAAGGGCGCCGGGCCGCTGTGTCCGCCGCCGAAGGGGTCAGCCCAATACGCCATAGACGCGCCGCGCATACTCGCTGCCGTCGAACTCTGAATAGCGGAACCGTTGCCGCCGCTTCCTGTACTTCCGTTGTCTTCTGCCATTTTCGTGGGGTGTTAATCGTTAAACTTTTTCCGTATCAAGTCCGCCCATGCGTCTTTACCCCATACAGGCTTCCGTATGGTTTGGTAGCGTTCCAATATCCGGCTAAAAAATTCGTCGTAGAAGTCGTAAAGTTCCGGGCTTTCCTCTATCGTGAATTGCTCAATACTGCCGGAACTGCGTAGGTTCGCCGAGCCGTGGGCTATTATCTTCTTCCCGCCTAATGTTTCAAACTGCGCCGTTTTGGTGTGGACGTTCGCCACGGCTAATTGTAGACGGTTGTCTATATCCAAATGGCGGTAAATGTAGGGTATTAAAGCCCGTATCTCCATGTTGTAGAAGTACGCGCTTATTATTAGGTTCAATTCGTCTATATAGCCGTGGGTTATAAGGTTGTGTAGGCTGTCTATGTTGTTTTGGTTCATCGACAGCGTGGAAATTGTCAATTTCTTACACTTGGCGTTATTCCTCACTATGAAGGCTTCTAAGAAGTCGCCGAAAATGAACGAGCCGTTAACTATCACGTCGTAGCGGCTTCCCTCGGTCATCTCTATATCACGCGCCAATTTTACGGCGTTGTCGTACATAACGAAGTCCGGCTTACGGGTGTAAACCTTCGGCTTTATGTAGCGTGTTTCTTCCCCTTCGTCGTCGCTTAGAACGTCAAAGAGGGAAGTATCTACGTCGGGAAGGTCGAAGTTACCTATATCCCCTATGTCGAAGTTAAAGCCGTCTTCGTCGGCCTGGGTCTTTTTTCGTCTGCTCATTTCCTTTGTCAGTTTATGGAAAAGGGCGCGGTTTCGGTCGCCGCGCCCTTCCGCTTCGGCAGTGTCGCCGTTGCTTTCAGCTATATGGAATTTCGTAGAAGCCTATGTTAACCACGCTATCCACGCCCAAACAATGCCTTCAACCACGAAGTAAAGAAGAAGCCACGTTAAAGCCCCGGCGGTCGTCCATAGGAAGTCGGCAAGTTCCGGCGTTCCTTTCTTGGTTGCGCGGTCGTAAACTTCCTTTGCCACTCCTACCAATATGGCTATACCCACGGCGAAAAGCACGGGCATAAAGTTGGTAAGAACTCCGGCAATAAGAAGCCCGGCGGCGTAGTGTAGTTTCTTGTCGTAGGCTATCCGCTTAATGAAGGCGGCGGCTTTTTCTATTGCTTGTTTGGGTGTCATACGCGGGCGGTTTATTATGCCGCAAAGTTAAAGGGTTTGCCGTATTAAATTGATACGACAAACCCTAAAACACTTCGCTAAAACTTCAAGTAGGCGGCTATACTGCGCCCAAATACTCCGTTATTTCGCGTTTGAAGTCGTCGAAGCTGCGGACTATAACGTACTTGTTGCCGTTGGCTTCGGCGGCTTTCTGCCATTCCTTCTGCGTCTGTCGTTGTGAGCCTTTCTTGGTCTTGAACTCCACGCAAAGGGAAGCGTAGCCGCCCGAAGGCTTCAAGAGGATAGCATCTGCAACTCCGGCGGTAACGCCTTCCGCCTTCAATATCCCGGCTTCCCGTTTATTGCGGCCGCCGCCGTTAGGGACGGCAAAGAAT
>NZ_PUED01000128.1 GCF_003024925.1 Paramuribaculum intestinale | reverse complement strand
CCCATGATCCACGCCACTCATCAAGGCGCTGCACCGACCACCATACCGGCGCAGCGCCTTTTTCATATCCCCCCCGATTAACACGCCCGCGCCAAAACCATCCCCCAGCCAGCCGCGTTATAAGTCCATAACCATATATTACATACTTTCACAAACACACACTGATTCCCTATGGAACACCCGCGCACCCTCCTGCTCGCCGCCGCCACACTCACGGCCGCAATCCTCTCCCCACGTGCCGCCGCACAAGAACCCGCCGACACATTTCTCATACCCGAACGAGCCATCGTAGCCACCGGCGACGCCGACAACGGCCGACACCTCGTCGGAATACTCTACAACCCCGTCGAAGCCCACTTCACCGACCCCACGCCGCCACGCTTCCTCTTTCTCGACCGCGAAGGCAAAGTCGCATTCGGCATCGGCGGCTACATCAAAGGTTCCGCACGCTACGACTTCGACGGAGCTGTCGACGACGGCCCAAGCTTCTACACCCACGACATAGCCGTACCCAACCGCAGCGACCAGAACCAGGCACTCGGAGCCACATTCAACCACTCCGTAGTCTTCATGCAGCTCGTCGGCACCACAAGCCGCTTCGGCAACTACGAAGTCTACGTCATGACACGCTTCTCACAAGGCTCCGGCGACACCTACGGCGTACAGGTCAAGAAAGTCTACCTCCGGCTGGGCAACCTGATGGCCGGCTACAACCTCTCCCCGTGGATGGATCCGGGAGCAGCCGTCCCCGTAGTCGACGACCAGGGACCCTCCGGCTCAGCCTTCGCCTACAGCGCACAGGTGCGCTACACCCCAAAATTCGGACGCCACTGGGGAGCGTCATTCGCCCTTGAGATACCCCAGGCCGCAATGACCCTCACCGACCACACCCGCAAGATAGCCCAGCGCGTGCCCGACATATCGTCACACATACAATACAGCTGGCAAGGCGGACACAGCCACGTCCGACTGACAGCCATGCTCCGCAACCTCGTCTACCGCGACGAAGTCCGCAGCGACAACCGCTTCGTCACCGGCTACGGATTCATGCTCAGCGGAGCCATCGGCATAGCCCCACAGCTCTCGCTGCTATGTCAGGCAAGCTACGGCCGAGGAATGGCCAACTACATCAACGACCTAAACGGCTACGGCTACGACCTCATACCCACATCCACCCCCGGACGTCTCACCGCCCCCCGTTCACTCGCATTCGAAGCCGGCGCACGCCTCGACGTCAGCCCATCGTTCTTCCTGACCGGATGCTACAGCCAGGCACGCGTCTACGACCAGCAGGCCATGGGTCCGCAGGCCTACCGCTACGCACAATACGCCACCGTCAGCGGATTCTACGACATCATACCCGACCTACGCCTCGGCCTGCAGTATATTTACGGCAACCGCGCCGACATGTCGGGCATCCACGGCCATGCCAACCGCGTCACCGCCATGATACAATACAGCTTCTGATCCCCCTTCCCTCTATCCTCTCCTCCCTCCTCACTCTCTCCTCACTCTCTCCTCACTCTCTCCTTCCGGTCACTCCGACTATTACGATTGGTCCGCCCCCCCTTACAGCACCGGGCTCATAAGCCTCACTATCGACTCCAGAGCCTTGTGCATCACCGGCCTACGGCGCCACTCCGCGCCCCTCACCCGCTCGCTGCATGCCTGGTCATCCTCAAACCTCCGCCGCAGCCTACTGTTGACCGACGGCGAATATATCATCATATTCGCCTCGAAATTATGCTCGAAACTGCGGAAATCTATATTGGCCGAACCAACCGAACTGAAATCGTCGTCCACCACCACCACCTTGCTGTGGAGCATCCCACCGTCGTAGAAATAGATCTTCACCCCCGCCAGAATACACTCCTGCACATAGCTCCGCGAAGCATACGTCAATATCGCCGAATCACTACGCCGCGGCATCATCACCCTCACGTCGACCCTCGACAGAGCCGCAGCCTGCAACCCCTTCAGCAGACTCTCCGTAGGCAGAAAATAAGGCGTCTGCACCCACACCCGCTTCTTCGCATTGCCTATGGCCTTCAGCAGCATGTACGATATATTGCTCCACTCGCTCGTAGGGCCGCACGTCAGCAGATTCATCCCCGCATCGCCCGGAGTCGAGGCCACACCGCCGGCTGCTTCAGCGCCGGCCACCCCCTCCTCTATCAGCTCCCGGCCCATGAAACGCCAGTCAACCGCAAAGCTGTATTGCAGCGCACCCACCGCCGGCCCCGTTATGCGCAGATGCGTGTCGCGCCACCCCGCAAAACCCTTGCCCCCGTCGGTATATCGGTCAGCGATGTTCATGCCGCCTATATAGCCCGTCGACCCGTCGATCACCACCAGCTTGCGGTGATTGCGCCAGTTGATGCGGGTGGCAAACGGCGGAAAAGCCACCCTGAAAAACGGATACACTTCAATGCCTGCCTCACGCATGCTCCTGAAAAAAGAGTTCTTCGTGGCTATCGACCCTATATGGTCATATATAACCCTCACCTTCACCCCCGCACGCGCGCGCTCAATCAGCGCCTCAGCTATCCGCTGCCCCGTAGAGTCGTCTGAAAAAATATAATACTGCAGATTGATATACTCCCGTGCCCCGGCTATATCACGCTCCAGAGCCTCAAACTTCTCGCGGCCGTCGAATATCTCCACATCGTTGCCCCCATAATAGACACTTCCCGTCAGCGACTGCGCCAGCTGTATCTGCTGCCGCGTTTCGGCCGACATATCCCTGAAATCCGGCTCACCAGCCTCCGGCATGGTCAGCTCACGCAACCGCCGGCGGTTGCGCCGCGATATCATGCGCGTGTTCTTGATGCTGCGGCCGAAAAACACATAGAGCACTATCCCCCCGATCGGAAACATCAGCAGCACGGTCACCCACGCGAGCGACTTCACCGGATTGCGGTTTTCCGACACAATGATACCCACTATGCTCAGTATCGTACCGGCATAGGCCACCGCCAAAGTCCAGTGGACCCACGGCGTGCGAATCATCTCCTCTATTGTCGACATCAGTAGCTATAATGTAAGTTTTAGAGTATGTTTGATTTTAACACGAAGAAATATATATGGACTTCTTTCTATCCCTTCAAAGGTCTTTTCGGGCAATTTCCGCCAGGTTTCATCGGTCACGATGCACGCATCGCTCCCTCCTCAACTGACGCTAATCTCTCAGAAAATCCTCTTTGAGTGAACAGCAGTGAAATTCAAACACTCTTTTAATCCGCGCTAAAATTAACAAATATTCCATCCATCCGCCTAATTAATGCTCATTTTTCTCCACTCTGTGCAAACTTCGGTCATTCAGTTACAATATAGTTACATTCATTAACATTCTATAGCCCGAATTATCCATATTGCATAACTTTGCCGACGTTACAGAGACAGACCGATCACGATCTGTTTCGACCGCTCTTGCCTACAATGCTTAATTTGCTTATACGCAAACATTTATTTCATATATACTAACTTAAAAAACAGGACAGAGATTATGAAACGATTTCTACTCACCCTTCTCGGGGTGGCCGCTCTCTGTGGCCTATCGCCACACCACGCCGCCGCCCAGACCGACCATTCGGCCAAAACATTTACCATCACCATCAATGCCAATGCATACAACAACGGCTATATTTGGGCTGGTAAAAGAGTGAAGGCCGCACAACCCAACATCAACGAGGCTGAAAACAAAAGCGATCTAACAATCGACGAAACCGACCCTGTCATCCAATTATCTGCCAGCCCATCTAATGCGTATGGTTTCGGACAGATACAATTCAAGCAAGCCAAAAATGAGGACATACTCACTCTGGATTTCGACTTCAGCAAATGTTCCAAAGACGGAAGCAGCCCTGTAAAAAACACTAATCAGTTATCAGCATCACAGATGAATTTCGGGCCAAAGACGTCAACCACCCCATCAGCCGCCATGAGGTTGAGTATGGGAGAAAACAAAACCATAAAAAAGGTGGTCATAACATTTGATCCAAACAAAGCAGGATTAGTGGGTATAGGGAAAAGTGCCAGTTTTGATGAATATGTCGCATCAGTACGATCACTCGGATCTTCAGATAAATCATCGACGTTCATCTGCACCCCTGATTTGGGATCCGCTTCCGGCAACTACAGATATATAACCGGAGTTACATATGAGGCTTCCGGATTATATGGTTCATCCGAGCCACTGTGCTTGCAAATGTTGAAATCTACAGACTTTGGAGTCTTAGTCATAAAAAAAATAGAGGTCACTTACTATGACAACTCCGACGGATGGGTGCCAAAATACGACAATTCTATCTCTTTCGGCAAACCGTATGGAGATAAAATCTATTATAGAGAATCGGCAACCAATGAATTCACCGGAGAATGGAACGAAGCAACAACATTGTTCGAATCAGGCAAAGGCTTTGTCCAGACTCGTATCGGAAAAGCCATCACCACATTCATTCCCCCGACTAAGCCGAAAACCAACCAAAAGACTGTCATAATTGATCCCGACAAATATATCATTGGAACCACGATCGGTGTAAAATTCCACACTACTATAGAAAACGCTGCCGATGACAACCTGTACTATGGCATATCATACTTCATAGACAACCATACAGGGAATAAAAATATGCAAAGCTCTGCAAGAATGGCACTGACAAGACCAACCGGAGCATCGGCAGCCGACGGCACCATGATCACCAGATACATCAATGCACAAGGTATCACTCCCGAAAACTCTTCGATAACTGTTTCCACCAGTCCAAACAACAATCCATGGAGTGTCTCATCGGCAACCACGAATCAAAAAAACGGTACAGAAGTTGTTGCCGGATTCGACATCGTGACATTGTCTTATACATCCAATAGCGAGTCGGCAAATCAGACTCCCATGACACCTATTGATGTAATCCCTTCGGGTGCAATCAAAAGCCCTGCTACCGGCATATACAATTTGCTCGTTGAGGAAATTGATGTCGAAGCAACCACAAACAGCGCCTGCATCTATCCCGATGCTAAAATCTATTATATCATCGGCAATCAAGCACTCGACAACGATTCGTTCGACAAATCGAAAGCAACCCTATTACCGGAAGGCGGCAAGATACATATTAATCACGACTGTGTACTGTCTATACGCACCTACGCACAGCACGAAAATACTGAACGTGCATCCAATGTCATCAACCGTCAGTTCAAAAGAGTTGAAACGTTAAATGTTACCAACACAAACCAACTTTTAGACAAAACATACAAGGGAAAAACCGTGCGGCTCGACTTCCCGCTTCAGATTCTGGCATCAGGATATCTCACTGCGTCACCAAAAGAACTGAACATTTATACCCGCGACACACTCGGTACCGCCGTACGTATTGTCACACGAATTTCAGAGAACATCACTTCAAGCACCGCAGCGACACGTCTCTTCCCGGGAAATGCTTTCAAGGGCATAAATGCTCAAACAATTGCAACCTGGCCCTTCTGTCCGGCAGGAGGAGTCGTCGGCACGCTACAGTTTGACGAACAAGACCGTCCGATCATTGTGCTTAAAGACGAAGACAACAACATCGACAATTTCGAATATTGCCACACCGGCGCAAGCATCTATCCCTCCGCAGCCATAAAACAGAATGCCAGTGTATTCGTCCGCGAAACCTTCGTAGGGAACAGACGCAATAAACTGTCGGCTGATGATTACGGGAAATATGTCTACGTCGTAGCCACTTACAATACAACCGACCAGACTTTCACCCTCGTCGGCACTACCGAGACAATACCAACACGCATATCCACTAATACAGGATTCCTGAACTGCAACCCCGGCAGTACCTACTCGCCGGCTGCAACAGCTTCCCTGACGGATAACGTGGAATACGCCTTGACCGGCATAGTGGAATACGACTCTGATAAACAGGAGTATTATATCATGCCACGCGCCATCAATCAGATGCCTGCCCGCCCGAAAGTCACGACAGAAAGCATCGCCAATTTCACACAGGTAATAGACTCGCAGGAAGAAGAGGATGGAACCGCCGGCAGCGCGACTATCAAACTTGTCACCAAGATGAAGTTGAATTTCACCAACGCGACTGCTTCTTCACAGTATTACTACTTCTCTTATTTTAATCTTATCACTAACACCTTCTCCACAGACGCTGTCACATATGCAGCCGGCAACAAGACTATCAATCTCACATCGGCAAATTTCGATGAAAACAAGCAGATTGTATTCACCGCTTGCGTACAGGGTTCCTCAAGCTCCAACGCACCGTTTTACGTCAGCGACCCGTACACTTTTACAGTGTCTGACGTAATAAGCAAAGCTCCTGTCTTTAATTCAATCGCCGAGGTCAAGAAGGAACTCAGCGGCAAAACCGCCGACGAACTGAAGGACAAATACTACAAGGTAGCGTCTAAAATGGTGGTACTCGGATTTGATGACACCAATAAGTACATGTATCTGCGCGATGCCGAATCTGACGGATATATAGTCGCATATAGCAAAAAAGGATGGGACTATACAGACTATCGGTTTGTGCACGGCAGTTTTCATGACGGCACCACGTCAAGAAGTATTTATAAAAACCCAAGGATCGGCGATCAAATCACAGAGGTGACTTTCACGCCAAAAGATGAATCAGGCGTGGCTATAGCAGACGTATCGGGACTTGAAGGCAAATTCGTTCCAGGAAACATATACACTGTAGGTTATCAGTATGGCTACATCAAGGGACACTCTTACAGTGGTGTCGATAAAAACAACGACCCTGACAAAACGATCTGGGGAGATTTGGAATATGCCGAACCGATGTACAAGAACCACATGGAACGCCTCGGAGCGCCGATCAGGAAGGATCTCTGCTACGATGCCTCAAACGAGGCCGACGCGGCCAAGCTGACCTTCGATGACTCGAACATCGCCGACTATGTGGCCATCAACAATGTGAAGCTGACCGCCAACGAGGACACCGATCCGGTATTCTCCACCACAGGACTCGGCACCAACCTCGAGATCGACTGGTCGCTGCTGCCCGCCGCAGAGTCGACTGCCGCACTCGCCGTGGATAGCGACGAAGCCGAAGAGCCTGCCGTGAAGGATGTAAAGGCCGAGATCATAAAGGCCTACAACGACGCCAAGACCGAAGGCAAGAATATCTACTTCAATATCCAGGGCCACATCTTCAAGAACGCCACAGCCACAGG
>NZ_PUED01000127.1 GCF_003024925.1 Paramuribaculum intestinale | reverse complement strand
GATGGAGCCGTCCCTACTACAATCCCCGCCATCCCGGCGCCGCCCACCGTCCGTCGGCCAACCGTCCGGGCAGCAACCGTCCGGCAACAGGCCTGAGACCCGGCCGCCATCAGAGCACCGGCACATACCGCCCCGGCAACAACTCCTACCGCCGACCCTCCGCTCCGGCAGGCAACTACCGCCGTCCGGCTTCGGGCAACAACGGCAACTACAACAGCAACCAGAACCAGAATTACAAAAACTACACCCGCCCCGGACGCAACAACTCAAGCAGCGACAGCTACCGCCATAATTCGGGCAGCACCTATCGCCAAAGCTCCACCGGTTCATTTCGCTCAAGCGGAGGCACCCGTTCGGGCGGAGGCGGAAGCCGAGGCCGCCACTGACCTGAATCATGGCCAGACCTCCAAGGTCATATCCTGATTCAGCACGCATAAATCCCAACAACGAGATCTTTTCAACAAGAACAAAATGAAAAAGAGCCTTATAACAGCAGCAATAGCGGCTTCCCTGCCGCTGCTGGCCGGAGCACAGACGGCCACCGACGCATTCCAGCTCTCGCAGCAGGGTCTGCGAGGCACAGCCCGCTTCATGTCGATGGGCGGCGCGTTCACCGCCCTCGGAGGCGATCTGTCGACACTCAACCAGAACCCCGGCGGCATAGGACTGTACCGCAACAGCGAGATCGGCGCCACGCTCGACATCAACATGCTGTCGGGCAAGTCGACCACACAGGGCTTCAGCGCCAGTTCCAGCATGACAAAAGCAAACTGCAACAACTTCGGATATATCGGCGCAGTGTACACCGGCAGCGACATAATGCCCTACTTCAACTGGGGCGCAAGCTATTCGCGCACCGCATCGTTCGACCGCCGCTTCAAGGGCAGCATCGGCAACCTGCAAGGCTCGCTGACCAACCTCATAGCCGGCTATACGACCCAGGACGCATTCAGCGACAGCGACCTCTCGGGAGGCACCGACTACAACCCCTATCTCGACTCGCAGGCCTCGTGGATGAGCATCCTGGCCTACAACTCTTTCATGATCACCCCTGTGGGAAGCCCCACCAACTATCAGGGCATGTGGCAGAACGGCACATCGGGCTACGGATCGTTTGCATCGGAGGAGAAGGGCTATACCGACGAATATGCCATCAACTTCGGCGGCAACATCAGCAACATCGTCTACTGGGGCATGGGATTCGGCATCACAGACCTGGAGTACCGCCAGAGCGTCTACTACACCGAAGATATGGAGAATGCATCCATACCGGTGCTTGACAACGATGGAAACACCATCGGCACCACCACGGGCGGGGGCGGTTTCGGCCTTGACAGCTGGAAACATATATGGGGCAGCGGGTTCAACTTCAAGATCGGTGCCATAGTGCGCCCGATCAACGAGCTTCGCCTCGGCTTCGCTGTCCACACCCCCACCTACTACAACCTCAAGCAGGAGGGCTTCGCACAGACCGACTTCGGCATGGGCGGCGGCATCAGCGGCACCAATCAGGTCAACGACGGCTACGTGGACTACTTCGAATGGAAGCTCCGCACACCGTGGCGCATCATGGCCGGTGTGGCGGGCGTCATCGGTTCGCAGGCCATACTGAGCCTCGACTACGAGTATCGCCCGATGCAGAAAACACACGTGAGCGACCGCGACGGCTATGCCTACACCGACATCAACGGCGACATCACCACCTACTACAAGGCTGTCAACATACTCCGCCTCGGAGCCGAATACCGCATTTCGCCGAGCTGGAGCGTCAGAGCCGGCTACCAGTGGCAGTCGTCGCCGGTAGAGCAGTCGTTTGAACGCGGCGAGGAATACGTATATACCGACGGCCCCGACGGCACTGAAACCACGCCGAGCTTCACGATAGACAAGACCCGACAGTATGTGACCTGCGGACTCGGCTACCGCTACAAGAACTTCTATGCCGACGCCGCCTACGTGCATGGCATACGCAAGGGCGCGTTCCAGACTTTCACCGCCAACAACTACAACGGCGCCACTCCGGTACAGGCCAAGCTGTCGGACAAGACCGACCAGATAGTAATATCGGCCGGATTCAAGTTCTGAATCAACCTACAGAATAACACAACACCACAGGGCTTCGGGTCATTTCAGCCCGGAGCTCTTTTTTCATCTCTCCAGATCGTCAATAAACCATCACCAATCCGACCACAGCCATGAAAAGAATCATCACCATGCTCCTCGTCATCACGACCGTCGCATCAGCCGCTGCCGATGACTCCGTAAAAAAATTCCGGAAGATTCTTTCGCGTTACGACGTAGCACCCGAAGCCATCGCCGTGCCGACTGACAACAACGCGGCGTTCTGGAACGCAGCCCTCGGCGCCGACAGAAATCTTGCCCGTCTGAACCGCGACATCGCCAAAGACAAGGGACTCGAACGCAAGGCGATCGACGCATGCACGAAGATGCCTAAATTCTATCCCGAATACAACTCACACGTCAGGATCGACCTGCAACCCTGGGCCGACAGCCTGCTTGCAACGGCAGGACTGCCGTGCGACAGCATCGCGACACGCCTGTATGTGGTCGACAATCCCCGGGCGGAAGCCTTCGCCCCGCTCACCGAGGATGGCTTCGCCATCGTAATCACCACCGGACTCGTCTACAGCCGGGGGTGCGACGACGACATGCTCAACGGCATTATATCGGCACAGGCTGTTCATGGAGCAATGCGCCATCAGCTGCAGTTTTTCTACGACGAGGCCAAACGGCGCCGAAAAGGCAAAGTGTGGAGCGGCATCGCCATCGGAGCGCTCGTGGCGGCTGATCTCACTCTCGCCATGACCGAAAGCGACCATTACGACGACTTCTCATACAACGACTTCTCGACCACCAATATCAACGTCGAGACAAACGGCTCTACACTGACGCCGGCCTACATCTACTCGGCCGACCAGATATACCAGGCCGATCTCTGGGCCTACCGCATGATGGAGCGGCTGGGCAAAGGCGACAGCTACATCAGGGCGCTGAAACTGCTCTCTCCTCAGGTTGCCGGTGCGGAAACGGACAAAGAATCGTCGCCATGCATCTCCGACCGGATAAAATTCATTAACTTTGTGACATCACAAAAACGATAGCCCATGCCTGAAACGTCAAAACGCGGACAGATCATGCCCGCATCGCCCATACGCAAGCTCGTTCCGCTGGCCAACAAAGCCAAAGAGCGCGGTGTCAAAGTATATCAGCTCAATATCGGACAGCCCGACCTGCCCACACCGCAGGCCGGACTCGACGCGCTTAAGCATATCGACCGCAAGGTGCTCGAATACAGCCCGTCGGAGGGACTGCGCTCTCTGCGCGAGAAACTCGCCGACTACTACCACCGCTTCAACATCGACGTGGACGTAGACGACATCATCGTCACCACCGGCGGCTCTGAAGCCGTGCTTTTCGCGTTCATGGCGTGCCTCGATCCGGGCGACGAGATCATCGTGCCCGAGCCCGCCTACGCCAACTATATGGCCTTCGCCATATCGGCCGGAGCGAAGATCGTGACCGTGCCCTCCTCTATCGACGAAGGATTCGCCCTGCCGCCCCTCGAAAAGTTCGAGGCTCTCATCACTCCCCGCACCAAAGGGATCCTGATATGCAATCCCAACAATCCCACCGGCTATCTCTACACGATGAAGGAGATGCTGCAGATACGCGATCTGGTGAAGAAATACGACCTGTTTCTCTTCTCCGACGAAGTGTACCGCGAATTCTGCTACACGGGAGCGCCCTACATCTCGGCCTTCCACCTGCCGGGAGTGGAGCAGAACGTGGTGCTGATCGACTCCGTGTCGAAACGCTACAACGAGTGCGGCATACGCATCGGCGCCATCATCACCAAGCACAAAGAGCTGAAGCAAAACGTCATGAAATTCTGTCAGGCCCGCCTCTCCCCTCCCCTGCTGGGTCAGATCGTGGCCGAAGCCTCGATCGATGCCGGAGCCGACTATATGCTCATGACCTACAACGAATATGTGGAGCGCCGCAAATTTCTCATCGACGGCCTCAACCGCATACCCGGCTGCTACTCGCCGATACCTATGGGCGCGTTCTACACCGTGGTGAGCCTGCCGGTGGATGACGCCGACCGCTTCTGCGAATGGTGTCTGAACGATTTTGAATATGAGGGCGCCACGGTGTTCATGGCTCCGGCATCGGGCTTCTACACCACTCCCGGCATGGGCAAACGCGAAGTACGTATGGCCTACGTGCTCAACAAGGCCGATCTCGGACATGCCCTGAAGGTGCTCACCGAAGCCCTCCGCGCCTATCCGGGCAAAACCGCCGAAGCCCCGCAATGAGAATCGAACTGGAGCTTGCTCGCCGTCTGAGCCTGCGCCAGCGCGCGGCCGCCGGCCGCCGGCACTCCCGGCTTGCTCCGGGAGTGGTGATAGCCATTGCCGGCACCGCGTTGTCGCTGCTGGTCATGGTCCTGGCCGTCAGCATCGCCACCGGTTTCAAGACAGAGATACGCCAGAAGGTGACCGGCTTCGAACAGCAGATCACCGTCAGTCAGGCCGAAGGCTATGGCGCCGAACGCGTCAACCGCGGCATACGGCTCACCGACAGCCTCCGGACCATCATAGCCGATGCCGCACCCGGATCGCACGCGTCGCTGCGCATCCATCAGCCGGCTATGATCAAGACCGACACCGACTTCGAGGGGATAGTGCTGCAAGGCATAACCGACGGCAGCGACACCTACCGGTTTATCGCCCGCCAGACTGCCGAGGGCGACACGATGCCTCACTTTGCCTACGGACACGAAGGGAATCCCATAGTGATCTCGCGCACGACCGCATCGGCTCTCGGGCTTGCCACGGGCGAGACCGTAGCCGTCCACTTTTTCATCGGCGGCAATCTGCTGACACGCAAAATGCGCGTGGCTGCGGTCTACGACACCCACTTCGGCGAATACGACAAGCTCATGGCCTTCTGCCCTATCGACATATTGCAGCGGCTCAACCACACCGACAGCCTGACCGGCACATCCATCGACATCAACGGCCTTGACACCGACATGATCGACGAGGCCACGGCATCGCTGCGCGCCGGCCTATTCAAGCATCTGCAGACCACAGGATCGACCGAATCATACCGCATCGACAACGTAAACACCACCGGCGCCATATACTTCAACTGGCTTGAACTGCTGGATACCAATATAGTGGTGATACTCTCGCTGATGGGCTGCGTGACAGGGTTCACACTCATATCGAGCCTGCTGATAATAATACTGCAGCGGGTGCGTACCATAGGCCTCCTCAAGGCTCTCGGAGCCGCCGACAGCCAGATCAGGCGGGTGTTCGTCATGATGGCCTGCCGCATAGTGGCCGCCGGACTGATAGCCGGAAATCTGGTGGCGGTCGCAATCATCGTGCTGCAAAACCGGCTCCACATAATCCCCCTCAATCCCGAAGCCTACTATCTCAACTATGTGCCGATGGCCGAATGTTTCGGCACGATAGCGCTAATCGACGTAGCCGTAGCCATAGTGTCGGTGGCACTGCTTCTGATACCGAGCCATCTGATATCGCGTATCTCCCCGGCCGAAACCATGCGTTACGAATAAACCTGACGATCCTGCTCAAAATCCGTATCACTAAATTTAGAAATCTCTGAATTTCTCATAAAATGCCTTATCGGCGCGAAATAAACGCGACGATTGCATATTTATGAGAAATTATTTGCTACTTTTGCGAAATGCGGGGCATTTCTCCCCGCCACAAGTCAACGTCAGTGCCCGGCAGCCAACGCCGGGGGATTTTCACGAAAAGCAAAAGTAATGATCAAGATCGCCATTCAGTCCAAAGGGCGTCTAAACGAAGACACCACACAGCTGCTTGCCGATGCCGGCATCACCGTCGGCGCCGGACACCGACAGCTGATATCGCGTGCAAAAGGGTTTGACATGGAAGCCCTATATCTGCGCGACGACGACATACCGCAGGCCGTCAGCATGGGAGTGGCCGACGCGGGCATAGTAGGTCAAAACGAAGTGGAGGAGCGCGGCGAGCCGCTGCGCGTGGTGATGCGGCTCGGCTTCAGCGCCTGCCGTCTGTCGCTCGCCGTTCCTAAAGATTCGGGCTACGACGGCCTCCGATGGTTTGACGGACGCCGAATAGCCACCTCCTACCCGCGCATATTGAGCCAGTTTTTCGAAAGCGAAAACATCCGCGCCGAAATCCACGAGATAGCCGGATCGGTGGAGGTGGCCCCGGCCGTAGGCATGGCCGACGCCATTTTCGACATAGTGTCGTCGGGCGGCACTCTGCTGCAGAACGGCCTCACGGAAGTGCACACTGTCATGCAGTCGGAAGCGGTGCTCGTGGCTTCGCGACAACTGCCGCCCGACAAGGAGCGCGACATAGAGAAGCTCTGCTTCCGCTTCAGGTCGATCATCGACAGCCGCGGACTCAAATACGTGGTGATGAACATTCCGGCCGACCGGGTCGCCGCAGCCGTAGGGATGCTTCCGGGCATGAAAAGTCCGACCGTGCTGCCGCTTGCCGATCCGGCATGGTCGTCGCTCCACGTGGTCATACGCCAGAGCGAACTGTGGGACAAGATCGAACAGCTCAAACAGATGGGCGCGCAGGACATACTCGTGCTCGCGCTCGAAAACATAATCAGATGATCACGACAGTCATCAACCCCGCCCGCAACGAATGGGCCGCACTCTGCCGGCGCAACACCCCCGACGATGCCGACATAGAGGAAGCCGTGGGCCGCATAATCGACGACGTGGCCTCACGCGGAGACGAAGCCCTGCGCGACATGGCTCTGCGATATGACGGCGTGAAGCTCGCCGACATAGCCCTGAGAGCCGACGAGATCGCCGCCGCGGCCGACAGGGTCAGCGACGAGGTGAAACAGGCCATAGCCGTGGCAGCCGACAATATCCGACGCTTTCACATCGCCCAGCAGCCCCGCGCGGTGGATCTGGAGGTGATGCCCGGCGTCAGATGCCTCCAGCGCCCGGTGGCGATAGAGCGTGTGGGGCTGTACATACCGGGCGGGCAAGCTCCGCTCTTCTCCACGGTGCTCATGCTCGGCATACCGGCCTCGATAGCCGGGTGTCGCCACA
The DNA here is from genome assembly GCF_003024925.1 of Paramuribaculum intestinale. GTDB lineage: Bacteria > Bacteroidota > Bacteroidia > Bacteroidales > Muribaculaceae > Paramuribaculum > Paramuribaculum intestinale. The sequence goes on along the minus strand of NZ_PUED01000127.1, from coordinate 100 downwards.
AAGTGCTGTGCACTCCCCGCACTTCGGTGTCGGACATCGCCCCAGAAATCATCTATGCCGCCACTGTCTGCGGCATAGACCGGATATGCTGCACAGGGGG
>NZ_PUED01000126.1 GCF_003024925.1 Paramuribaculum intestinale | reverse complement strand
TCTCTTACAGTTTCGCTAAAGTAGATCTGGTGGTCACCAATCGGCATTACTTCGACGGCCCTTTGGTTGCGCCCGATGAAGCTCGGGCCATGGAACGCCATCAGGGTAGTATGAATTTCCAATGGATTATATCGTCAGCTCCGGCGTTGTTGCGTCGTGGAGGGCGGCTGGCCATGGTCACACCCTTCGAGGCATCCGACGAGATCGAATGGCTGTCGTCGCTCCACCGTATGGCTGTCGTGCGACGGTGTGTGGTTCACACCAATCCTAAACGCAAAGGTCGCCGGATATTGTGGGAACTGGCGCATGACGCCGACACCACCTCTCCTGTCGAATGTGAACAATTGAATATCAGAACAAACTCCAATCAATACACAGAAGAATATGTCAGACTTACTTCGGATTTCTACATCAAATGATCATGGCACATTGTCATTCAATGTCGACGAAGGCCGTAGACTTTTGTTTTTTATCTGTGTCTCGGCTGTTTGCCTGGTGATGACCAGCGTGGTGATCGCGATAGTGCTTCGCACTCCGACCACTCCGCATCTCCGGATAGCTGCCATTCTGCAGGATCTGCTCATGTTTGTAGTTCCGACAATTGCTACGGCCGTCATCGTCACAAGGTATCCGGCTCGATTGCTGATGATTGACTCGCGCCCTACCGCATTCGGAATATTGCTCACGGTGCTTGCCATAATTGTCATGATTCCGTTTATGAATGTCATAGTGGCTTGGAACGAATCAATCCGGTTCCCTGAATCAATGTCGGCTCTGGAGGAATTTATGAAAAACGCCGAGGCCAATGCTGCTGCCATGACACGACAACTGATGGGGACTGACACTATAGGCAGTATAATCATGTCGATATTGATCATAGGTCTGCTTGCCGGATTCAGCGAGGAACTTTTTTTTCGTGGCGCTCTGCAGCGGCTTCTGTCTACAGCCGGCATGAACATCCATGTGGCCATATGGCTGACAGCTTTTATATTCAGCGCGGTTCACATGCAGTTCTACGGCTTCGTTCCGCGGATGCTTCTTGGAGCGATGTTCGGATATATGGCTGTGTGGAGCGGATCGCTGTGGATCGCTGTGATAGCACATGCCACAAACAACAGTCTGGTCGTCATAGCCCAGTCTGTAGCCGACTCAGGCGGAGCCGATATCAATCAGATGGCCACTGATGCCACTCCCCTTTCTATGGCCATTGCGGTCATCAGCCTCATGGCCACAGTGGGTATAATGTATATGTTCTATAGGATCGGAAGAATGAAATGATACCCTGACGGTCGTTGCATGGTTGCATGCTCGTGATGGTATAAGTCTGTGGCATGTAACCGACCATAAGGGAAACATCCGTGATCAGTCGAACTTCTTGCGATTGAATATGAATCCGCGCCCGAGATATTTTTCCCTGACGACGGGATTTGCCGCGAGTTCCTCCGATGTTCCCTGAAAGAGTATCTTGCCCTCGAAAAGCAGATAGGCTCTGTCGGTTATACTCAGCGTTTCAGGTGCGTTGTGGTCAGTGATGAGGATGCCTATGTTCTTCTCCTTGAGTTTGTAGACGATATACTGGATGTCCTCCACCGCTATGGGGTCCACTCCGGCGAAAGGCTCGTCGAGCATGATGAATTTAGGATTGATGGCCAGACATCGCGCTATCTCCGTGCGACGGCGTTCGCCTCCCGAAAGCTGGTCGCCAAGATTCTTCCTGACTTTCTCCAGACGGAATTCCGATATCAGGCTCTCGAGTTTGTCGCGTTGATATTCTGGAGTGGTATCGGTCATTTCCAGCACGGCCTTGATATTGTTTTCCACGCTGAGTTTGCGGAACACCGAAGGCTCCTGGGCAAGATAGCCTATACCGTTCTGCGCCCGTTTATATACCGGGTATTTGGTTATATTGAGATCGTTGAGATAAATCTCGCCTTCATTAGGCGTTATCAGTCCCACGGTCATATAGAAAGTCGTGGTCTTGCCTGCACCGTTCGGGCCGAGCAGCCCTACTATCTCACCCTGTGTGACATTGATCGACACATGGTTGACAACAGTGCGCTGACGGTATTTCTTGACCAGATTTTCCGTCCGGAGCACAATCTTGCCGTCGTCGTTTTTTTTCGGCTCTTCGGGCTTGTCCGATATAAACTCGTCGGCCATGGAGAAGTCTACTTCTCTGGCATCGGTCTTTGACTTGCGCAAGTCGTTCAGTTTTATGCTTATGCCCATACTCAGGTCAATCGATAGTCGTGATGTAATTGCTGCAAAATTACACATATTATACGTAAATGCCCAATGAAATCAGAGGAAATTGATTACCTTTGCACACAATAGATGTTATAATATTCACACATAGTTTTGAATAAACTTTTATAAAATGAAAGTTCTGAAGTTTGGCGGCACGTCCGTCGGAACTGTAGAGAGCCTGACTTCGGTCAAGAAGATTGTCGAGGGGCGTCGCAAACCGGTCATAATAGTGGTTTCGGCGCTCGGAGGCGTCACCGACATGCTCATCTCTACCGCAAAGGCCGCCGCTGCCGGCGAAGAGGATACATATCTTGAAACTTACGCCAAAATCATAAAGCGACATCACGATGTGATCGAAGGCATGGTTCCGGATCACCTCAGATCGCAGACATTCAATGATGTCGACCGGATGCTCGACGAACTTGGCAACATATTCAAAGGCGTAAGTCTGCTGAACGATCTGTCATCGCGTTCGCTTGATACGATCGTCAGCTATGGCGAACGGCTTTCAAGTCTGATTATAAGCCGTATAATCAAAGGCGCCAGACTTTTTGATTCCCGACAGATCATCAAGACCGTCGACCAGTTCGGCAAACATGTGCTCGACAACGACGCCACACTCCCGCTTGTAATGCAGACGCTCGGAGCGAAAGACTATGAGGTGGCTGTAGTGCCGGGGTTCATTTCATCCGATTCCGCGACAGGCGACGTCACCAATCTCGGACGTGGAGGCAGCGACTATACAGCCGCGATAATAGCAGCGGCTCTTGATGCCGACTTGCTTGAGATATGGACCGATGTTGACGGATTCATGACAGCTGATCCGAGAATCATCAGCAACACCTATGTCATAGATCATCTGACATTTGTCGAGGCCATGGAGTTGTGCAACTTTGGAGCCAAAGTGATTTATCCCCCGACAATATATCCGGTATTTCATAAAAACATACCGATTCTGCTCAAAAACACCTTTAATCCCGACGCGAAGGGAACGCTTATATCGTCGAGCAGCGATGCCTCCGAAGGAAATTCCGACGGCAAGGCCATCAAGGGAATATCATCTATAAGCGACACCTGCCTGATTACCGTGTCGGGTCTCGGAATGGTTGGAATTGTGGGTATAAACGCACGCATATTCAATGCTCTTGCCCGTGAGGGAGTCAGCGTGTTCATGGTATCGCAGGCTTCCAGTGAGAATACGACATCGTTTGCCGTAAAGAACGAAGATGCCGCGCGTGCCGTGGAAGCACTCGAAAAAGAATACGCGGCCGAACTCGCCTCGGGTGAACTAAACCCCATACATTCGGAGCACAATCTTGCCACAGTGGCTATCGTCGGCGAAAATATGCGTAATGCCGCCGGCGTAGCCGGACGTCTGTTCAACACTCTCGGCAGGAACGGTATAAATGTGATCTCCTGCGCTCAGGGTGCTTCCGAAACCAACATATCGTTTGTAATCAAAATCAAAGATCAGAAAAAGGCGCTCAACGTCATCCACGACAGTTTTTTTCTCTCTGACACCCAAGTACTCAATCTCTTCATAATCGGAATTGGCAACATTGGGCGTCACCTGCTTCAGCAGCTTGCCCTGCAGCAGGAGAAACTTCTCCGCGAAAAGGCTCTGAAGCTAAAGGTAGTGGGCATCGCCAATTCCACTAAAGTATATTTCGACCGCGAAGGCATGAATCTCGACACCTGTCTGGATCGCCTTGCAGCCGAAGGGCTTCAGTCGTCGCCCGAACTGATCCGCGACGAAGTCATCGGAATGAATATATTCAACTCCGTGTTTGTCGACTGCACTTCAAGTCCACAGATCGCCGCGCTATATCCCGATATGTTAAGTCATAACGTCAATGTGGTTGCAGCCAACAAGATCGCGGCCTCAGGATGCTTCGACGGCTATCGCGAACTTAAGGCCATAGCCCGCCGGCGCGATGTGAAGTATCTTTTTGAAACCAATGTCGGAGCCGGTCTTCCGATCATCAACACTATCAATTCGCTGATTAATTCAGGCGACAAGATCATACGGATAGAAGCAGTGCTGTCGGGCACCCTCAACTTCATATTCAACACCATATCCGACACAGTGCCGTTTTCCGAAGCCATCAGGCGTGCCATGGCCGAAGGCTATAGCGAACCGGATCCGCGTGTGGATCTCAGCGGCACCGATGTGATGCGCAAACTTGTGATTCTCGCGCGTGAAAGCGGATATCAGGTCAGTCTGCATGATGTCATATCGACTCCCCTGCTTCCTCCCGCGATGTTCGACGGCTCGGTTGAGGATTTCCTTGAAGCGGTCAAGCAGCTCGACGACGATTTTGAAAGCCGCCGCGGCAAGGCCACCCGGGAGGGTAAGCGTTTCAGATTTGTGGCACGCCTCGACAACGGGTCGGCATCTGTCGGACTTGAGATGGTAGGATCGGATCATCCGTTCTACAACCTTGAGGGAAGCAACAACGTAATACTGCTCACCACCGAACGCTATCACGACTATCCGATGGTGATCAAAGGATATGGCGCCGGCTCCGATGTGACAGCCGCAGGAGTCTTTGCCGATATCATAAGCATCGCCAACATACGCTGATCCACTTCACTGCTCCACACATGAAAACACTTCTGGTGATCATAGATGGAGCGGCTGATGTAGCCGATGCGTCGACCGAAGGTCTTACCCCTCTTCAGGCAGCCGATATGCCGGTGGCCGATACGATAGCATGTCGTTCGGCCACCGGGCGTCTGACTACATCGCCCGATGGCAATGCCCCGGGGAGTGAAACGGCAATCATGTCGATTCTCGGCTATGGCAACGACCGGCCGATATCAGGCCGCGGATGGCTGGAGGCTCTTGGGCTTGGAATGGAGGTCTCTCCTGATGACACCGTATGGCGGTGTAATGTGGTGCGTGCCATGCCGTCAGGCAGAGTTGTAGATCCGATGCCTGAGGATATCACGGCCTCGGAAGCCTGTCGTTTGATCAAATCAGCGGTAAATTATAGTCCGATTGTAGATGCCCGACATATCGGAGGTCTGAGCGGTATTGTTGTTACATCCGGGACGTCACCCGAAATAGATGGAATCGTGTCGCCTTACGATGCATATATATCAGGGACGGCGTTACGGCCTGTTTTCGGCCTGCCTGATTGGATGTGGCTGTGGTCGGCCGGACATCCACTTTCTCTCCCGCCGCTTCCGTATAGAGCAGCTCTCATAGCTGCCACCCCCTTGGTCAAGGGCATAGGGAAGGCTCTCGGCATGGATTGTCTGGACGTTCCGGGGGCCACAGGCGACTGCTCCACATCGCTTGAAGCTAAAGCTGCGGTAGCTGTCGGCGCGCTTGATTCCGACGGCTATGACTTTGTAATGGTTCACATCGAAGGTGCCGATACGGCTTCGCATACCGGCTCGTTCCGTCTGAAACGGTCATTTCTTGAGGCGATCGATTCTCGCTTGCTGGCTCCGTTATGGCAGCGAGTGTCCGATGGTGGCGACACAGTGTTTGCGCTGTTGCCCGACCACGCTACTTCATGGCGACACCGGCGTCACACATCGGATCCTGTACCGGTCAGTCTGTATGTCCCATGGGAGAAAGGAGATAATGTCGACCGGTTCGACGAAACGGCTGTGACCTGCGGATCGCTTGGAGTCATTCCGGCTGGCGGACTGGCCGGAATCATCGCCGGTTTGCGCAAACATAAGAAAAGTGTGCAGTCTTAAGGCGTCCTAACAATATATTTGTTATTTTTGTTGACTGACAAATACACCTACCAATTATGGCAAACAAAAGAACACTGAAAAAACAGATCCGTTATATCTGTGGCGACTGCGCCGCAGAGTGTGCTATGGCATGCGAGATAATCCCGGGAGTTGACTGCGACAAGCTGAGCGAAGTGATATGCGGTCTGGCGAAACTTCAGACAGAGTCACTTGCACGGACTACTTTCAGTTTCGACAGATCACGCTCTGAATTTGAAAATGCCGGAGCATATCGCAAAGCGCGCACAGCCTACAACACTGCCGCATTCAAAAAGCTTCGCAGTGAATTCAACGAACAGCTGCTCCGCATCGTCAAGGAAATGAACTCGGCTCTTCCCTCCAGAAACAAGTCGGAAAAAGTATCTGAAGCGCAATGAGTCTGAGCGGCCTTATCCTTAAATTGGCCGGTTGGAAAGTTGACATTACACAGCCTGATTATCCCAAAAGCATTGTATGTGTGGCTCCCCACACATCCAATTGGGATTTCGTGCTGTGTAAGTTTGCATATGCTGCTGCCGGGCGCAAAGCCGGCTTTCTGATGAAGGAATCATGGTTCTTCTTCCCTCTTGGCATTGTTCTGCGGGCCATAGGAGGCATACCTGTGCCGCGACGAAATAAAAAAGAGAAGACATCGCTGGTCAGTGCGATCGTGGAGCGCTTCAACCATTCCCACCGGCTGACGATAGCCATTACGCCTGAAGGGACCAGAAGCCGCACCGCCCAATGGCATAGCGGTTTCCTTCGTATCGCTATGGAAGCGCGCATACCTATACTGCTTGGAGCGATCGACTATCCTACCCGTCACATGTATATCACCGATACATTCCATCCGACAGGCGATATTGAGGCTGATATGCGTGAAATCAAGCGCTACTACAGCCGGTTTACCGGATTATACAAAGACAAATTCTGCACCGACAACGATGCCTGAAAGCAATCTCAAAGTGGCCGTTATGCCACACGATATAATCGAGAACGACGCTAAGGCCAATATTGAGGCCGTCAGCCGTCGCATCTCATCGATCGACCCGGATACAGATCTGCTGGTACTGCCTGAAATGTTCAATACCGGCTACTCTAATATCAGGGAGCAACTGCGCCTGAATGCCGAGCCCGACAATGGCCCTACGATGCAGGCAGTGGAAGGATGGGCTAAAGACTATAATATGGCCATTTGGGGCGGATTTACTGCTGTCGACGAAAAAGATCGCATATACAATCGCGGATTCATGACCGATCCTGACGGCAATACAGTGT
>NZ_PUED01000125.1 GCF_003024925.1 Paramuribaculum intestinale | reverse complement strand
CCGTGATGCAAAACAAATAAAACAATACAAATGCAAAACAGCGGAGTTAATCGGGCAACTTAAACAATCCATACAACAAAACGAAGCTTTAATAGTTTCACGAAAGAAGGCAGTACACACAATAACCCATGAACTGCGCACACCGCTTACGACAATAACCGGCTATACCGAATTGTTACGGAAAGAATGCAGCAATGGAAATAATGTGCATTTTCTTCAAAGCATACAACAATCCTCCGACCGTATGCGGGATATGCTCAACACCCTGCTGGACTTTTTCCGCTTGGACAACGGAAAGGAACAGCCCAGACTGTCACCCTGCCGCATTTCAACAATCGCACATACCCTTGAAACGGAGTTCATGCCAATCGCCATGAACAGGGGGCTTTCCTTGACCGTAAAGAACGAAAACGATGCGGTTGTACTGACCGACAAAGAGCGAATAATCCAAATCGGGAACAACCTCCTGTCAAATGCCATCAAGTTCACGGAGGAAGGTGGTGTGTCGCTAACTACCGGCTATACCGACGGAGTGCTGATACTGATAGTCGAGGATACAGGCACAGGCATGACCGAAGATGAACAACAACGTGTATTTGGTGCATTTGAACGCCTCTCAAACGCCGCCGCAAAGGACGGCTTCGGGCTTGGACTTGCCATCGTGCATAATATCGTGACAATGCTACACGGAACAATACGGCTGGATAGCGATAAAGGGAATGGTAGCCGTTTCATAGTGAAAATACCCATGCAGAAAGCCGAAGACGTACCGAAAAAAGAGATACAGACTTGTATCCACCAAAAGGACAGAAACCTCAATGTTGCCGCCATAGACAATGATGAGGTGCTACTCCTGATGCTGAAAGAAATGTATGCACAGGACGGAATACACTGCGACACTTGCACCGATACGGGGGAACTGATGGAAATGGTACGCCGGAAAGAATACAACTTGTTGCTGACGGATCTGAATATGCCCAGTATAAACGGTTTCGAGTTGCTGGAACTGTTGCGATCTTCCAACGTGGGCAATTCACAGACAATCCCAGTGGTCGTGGCAACCGCTTCGGGCAGCTGCGATGTGGAGGAACTTCTGGAACGAGGCTTTGCCGGATGCCTTTTCAAGCCGTTCTCCATATCGGAGCTGATGGAAGTTTCCGACAAGTGCGCTATTAAAAATACACAGGACAGTAAACCGGACTTTTCTGCTTTGCTGTCCTACGGCAATGAAGCTGTCATGCTGGAAAAGCTGATAACGGAAACCGAGAAGGAAATGCAGGCGGTTCGGGATGCGGCAACGCGAAACGACCTGCAAGAACTTGATGCCTTGACACACCATTTGCGCAGTTCGTGGGAGATACTCCGTGCCGACCAGCCGCTGAGGATACTTTATGGAGTGCTACATGGAAAGGCAATGCCGGAAGAAAGTGAGTTAAGCCATGCTGTTACCGCAGTATTGAATATGGGAGCGGAAATAATCCGACAGGCAAAAGAGGAAAGGAGAAAATACGAAAATGGATAGGACAAGAATAATCGTCGTGGAGGATAACATCGTGTATTGCGAATATGTCTGCAACCTGCTGGCACGAGAAGGCTACCATACCGTAAAGGCTTACCACCTATCGACAGCGAAAAAACATCTGCAACAGGGGACGGATAATGATATAGTGGTTGCCGACCTGCGTCTGCCTGACGGCAACGGCATAGACCTGTTGCGCTGGATGCGCAAGGAGGGGAAACTACAACCCTTCATCATCATGACCGATTACGCCGAGGTGCATACGGCAGTGGAAAGCATGAAACTCGGTTCTTTGGATTACATACCCAAACAGCTTGTGGAAGACAAACTCATTCCACTTCTCCATTCCATACAGAAAGAACGACAAGCGGGACACCGCCGTATGCCCGTGTTCGCCCGTGAGGGTTCCGCCTTTCAGAAAATCATGCACCGGATAAGGCTGGTAGCCGCTACCGATATGAGCGTGATGATATTCGGGGAGAACGGCACAGGCAAGGAACATATCGCCCACCACCTGCACGATAAGAGTAAACGGGCGGCCAAACCATTTGTGGCGGTGGACTGCGGTTCTCTCTCCAGAGAACTTGCGCCATCGGCTTTCTTCGGACATGTCAAAGGCGCGTTTACAGGTGCGGACAGTACCAAGAAAGGATATTTCCATGAGGCGGAAGGTGGTACGCTATTTCTCGACGAGGTGGGTAATCTCGCATTGGAAACCCAACAGATGTTGCTCCGTGCCATACAGGAAAGGCAGTATCGCCCGGTCGGAGACAAGGCGGACAGAAGTTTCAACGTCCGCATCATCGCCGCCACCAACGAGGATCTGGAAGCGGCAGTGAGTGAAAAGCGTTTCCGGCAGGATTTGCTCTACCGTCTGCAAGACTTCGTGATAACCGTGCCGCCCTTGCGTGACTGTCAGGAGGACATCATGTCGCTGGCGGAGTTCTTTCGGGAGATAGCCAACAGGGAACTGGAGTGTAATGTAAGCGGTTTCAGTTCCGAGGCCAGAAAAGCGTTGCTGACCCACGCATGGCCGGGCAACGTGCGCGAGCTTCGGCAGAAAATCATGGGAGCGGTATTGCAGGCTCAGGAAGGTGTGGTCACGAAAGAGCATCTTGAACTTGCCGTGACGAAACCGACCTCACCAGTCAGCTTCGCCCTACGCAATGACGCGGAGGATAAGGAACGGATAATGCGTGCGTTAAAGCAGACAAACGGCAACCGAAGTGCCGCCGCCGACCTGTTGGGAATAAGCAGAGCTACACTTTATAGTAAACTTGAAGAGTATGGACTTAAATATAAATTCAAGCAACCATAGCCCGTAATTCGCTGAAATTTATTATTTTTGCAGTGTTAATTCAGAATGATGAGAGTCGATAGAGAAAGCCCCAACAAATATTTTGATGAAAGTGATGCGAGTTATGAAGCTCGTAAAATTTGGTATGCGTTTAAAGATGTTGTACTTTACAAAGATCGCTTTTTTGTAAAACATCAACTTTTGGATATACTATCAAAGTATGTATCTGAGAATATTGTTGAGGTTTATTCTGGTCAAATATTCTTTAGGTCAAGAATTATTGATGATAGTTGTATCAATGACCATATGGTATATAAATGTTATGGAGCACCAGATGGTGAACGGTTAGATATAGGTTATCATAATAAATCGAATCCATTTAAAGGGCTTACAAAAGAGGCCTCTTTCGTTCCACCTAAAAATGTGAGAGTTTCGGATGGACGTGCGAATCCTAAATATATTAAGTATCTATATGTTTCAGAAAGCCCTACTACAACATTATTTGAGGTACGACCTTTTATAGGTGATGCAGTGAATATTGCTCAAATAAGAGTTAATAGACCTCTTAAGATTGCAAACATTGCTGTTGAACTTGACTTGTCTGAAAATAATAATGCGACAGTAGATATGTATATTATGAGGATGATACAAAGGGCATTTTCTAAACCGACTAACGATTCTGACGATTATATTCCATCCCAGATTATAGCAGAGTATCTTAAAAATCTTGGATATGATGGTATAAGGTACAATAGTTCATTACATTTTGGAGGTGTAAATTTGACTATATTTAATTATGAGAAATGTGAAGCCATATCTTCTCAAGATTTTAGAATAGAAGACATCAAACTAACGGCAAGAGCGGCTTTTGGTTGTGCTAATAATCAGGGGGATTTAGCGTATATTAATGATAATAACCCGTTATATCTCGATTATGAGAAGCTAATTAAATAAAATACTATCAAATCACAATAACCTTTATAGTGTAAAAAAGCATTCTTACTAAGAACGAAAAACGTATAAATTCAAGCAATCATAGCCCGTAATTCGCTGAATTTCGCTATCTTTGTAGAACATTTGAGAAATAACGGCGATTGGCTGGAGCTTTTCGCCGCCGACATATAGAATAAGACCGCAAGGAGTTTCAAGCGTAAATCTGGTAAATTGAAACTAAACGAAGCTAATTGCGTGATGCTTATGCTATGCCTACGCATAGCGTGCATTCACGTATTTCGTTTAGGGGCTTTACCAGAGCCTACGCTTGAAGTAGTGTGGATTGCACGCTACTTTTTTTGCACCTTGCCTAACGAAAGGATACGATTATGGGAAAAGTTCAGATTCTTGCCGTCCTTACAATAGACGGATGTCTTTCTTCCGAGTTATATGGCAAAGCGCATAAGGATTTGCGTCTTGACCGTTGCGGTCTTGATGAAATCAGAAAAAACGCCCTTTACCGTGTCACGCCTGACTATTCCATCTCTATGCTGCACGAATGGCGAGAAGACGGCACAAACACCTGCTATCTTGCGGAAGCGACACCTGACACGGCGGACTATATCAACGGGCTGCTGCGTATGCAGGCGGTAGATGAAATCATACTGTACACCATTCCTTTCATTGCTGGAACCGGACGGCATTTCTTCAAGTCGGCACTCTACGAAAAACACTGGACACTTGCTTCGCTGAAAAGCTATCCCAACGGTGTATGCCGTTCCATATATGCCCTTGACAGATAAATAAGAACACCTGAAATGTATGCCGGTCATACATTTTAATTTACGAAAAATTATATAAATGTCTAATTTATAGTCAAATTAAGTCTTCGTCAATTCATTCCTGATAAAAAATATCAAGATTTATACATCTGAAATCCAGTGCTTTGTGAAAACGGGTGCCGGATTTTCTGTTTTCTGCCACGCTTATTGCCAATAATATTCATGTGCGCATACCGAAAAACAGAGTGTAAAACTTCAAAATTGACAGGAACATGAACTACTTTTTATTAGCGGAAACCGACTTTTTCCGCCTGATAAACGAAGCCGGCGACTGCAATATGGAAACGGCATATATGGCTTTCGCCACCCAAGTGATCGAACTGTGCAATGGCAGCATGGACGCAAACCGTACCATCATCGCATTGGCATACATTGAAATCGAGTTACAACACCATCCCGTGCGCAACCTTTCCGAAGAAAGGAAAGAGATTGCCGCATACGTCAGCAAGGCTCTCTCTTTCGTCAGGAAGATGCAGAAGTTCCTTGCAATGTCCCAAGTGCCACCACTAATATCCGCCAACACTACAACCGATAACACTGCCAACCTCCTGCAATGGACGGGCAACGCCATCGACCTCGTGGAACTTATCTACGGCATTGACGAGATGGGCTGCATCAACAACGGCAAAATGCCGCTCAAACAGCTCGCTCCGCTTCTTTACAAGATATTCGGTATTGAATCAAAGGACTGCTACCGTTTCTACGTTGACATCAAACGCAGGAAGAACGAAAGCCGCACCTACTTCCTCGACAGGATGCAGGAAAAACTGAACGAGAGGATGCTGCGCGACGAAGAGTTGGAACGCATGAGAAAATGATATCAAAAAACAAGCGGGACAGGTTTTGAAACTTGTTCCGCTTATTTCCATTATTGCCAATAGGTTACTTCTGCTGCAACAGATGTTTCAGGTTATCATCGTTTGCGATACGCTCCAGTTCCTCCTGAACAATCTGTTTCACCTCTTCCTTGATTCGCCTGTAATTAGCCTGCACCGTTTCCTTCATGCGGTCGTTGCCATTCTCGTCCGTGAAGTCGGTAATGACGGGGATAGGCTTGTAGGCACTTTCCTCCCGCTTCACCTTCTCGGCATCCACCACAATCTCGCAGTGAAAAATCTTCTGCTCGATGCGCTCGTTAAAGTTGTCGGACACCGAACCGACAAACATTCCCTGCGTAAGCCCGGAAATCTTGCTCGGTGGAATGAGCGCGTCCATCTGCGTGTTGATGGAGGTGGACACGTCCTGCCGGTTGATGGAAATGGACTGCCGCTTCTGCAACACCTTACCAAACCGCTCTGAGAGCGTCTTGGCAGTTTCGCCTACCACCTGACCGGAGAAAATGTTGCCGACAGTATTCATCACCACCTTCGCCTCTTTGTCCCCGTAGTCACGCACCAACTGACTGAAATCCTGAAAGCCCAGACACACGGCAACCTTGTTGCTTCGTGCGGTGGCAATCAAATTGTCAAGCCCCTTGAAGTATATCGTCGGCAGCTCGTCTATGATGACCGACGACTTCAACATCCCCTTCTTGTTGATGAGCTTCACGATACGGGAGTTATACAGACCGAGAGCCGCCCCGTAGATGTTCTGACGGTCGGGATTGTTGCCCACGCAGAGGATTTTCGGCTCTTCGGGATTGTTGATGTCCAGCGTAAACTCGCTGTCAGACATCACCCAGTAGAGCTGCGGGGAAATCATCCTCGAAAGCGGAATTTTTGCCGACGCTATCTGTCCCATGAGCTGCTCCGCAGCCCCTCCGAGCCACGCATCCATAAATGGGGAAAGGTAGTTCTCCAGTTCGGGATAAGAGGTCAGTATCGGAAAAATATCCTCATAGCGGCGGTTCAAAAACTCGATGGCATGGGGAAACGTGCAATACTTACCGTTCTGATAGATTTTGAGATACCAGATAATGCTGGCAAATAAAATGATAGGTGACTCCACAAAGAAGTCGCCCTGCTTTTGCACCCAAGTTTTATTGAGGTTGAGCATTATCGTGTATGCACTTTCGTAAGCGTCCGTAATATCCTCCATGAAATCCGGATGTATCGGATTGCACCGATGTGAACGTCGCGGGTCGTCGAAGTTGATTACATAGAACTTTGGCATCACCTTGTAGCCCTCCGAATTGTTCATCAGGTGGTTATAGGCGATGGTAGAGAGGTCGGGATATTTGAAATCATAACAATACATCGAAAAGCCCTTCTCAATCTGTTGCTTGATAAAACTGTTCACCACAGCGTATGACTTGCCGCTGCCCGGTGTCCCTAACACGATGGACGCACGGAACGGGGTACATGGTAAAATCGTATCATTCTGAAAACCACGTTGTAAGTTTAAAACTTTTGGGCAATTGTTCCCAAAATGTTCCCATAATCAGCCTTGTCAGTCAACGGACGTTAGGTTGCCGTTGCTTATGGTGGGTTAGATAACGATTGTACGGAAGTCATCACGACCTCAACCAAAAATCAGCCATTGTCCTGCATCGGGAATTACAGCGTTGCCGACTGCGACCGTATGCGATGGAACAATACCGTTGCGAACTGTCTTTAATTCATCGCAAAATTACAAATTTATTTTGTTAATCCATCGCCATTTTCGGAAAAACGAACAACAGTCTCCAAATATTTCGGGTTGAGGGTGTGGTAACTGGATGGTATGATACCTGTATTGAGAGAAATGGAAGGGACATATAATAAATAT
>NZ_PUED01000124.1 GCF_003024925.1 Paramuribaculum intestinale | reverse complement strand
TTACAACAACGACTATGAAAGTGCTTAACATCATTGTTGCAGCCGCCGCTTCGATGGCGCTGATGGCTGCATGCTCTTCAAAGACCGGATCGGCCGCCGCAGAGGCATCGCAGAACGATACCGTGGCTGTAGCTGCTCCCGCTGAGGCTGTGATCGAGGTTGCCGCAGGCGACACCGCTCTCTCTTTCTCGACTCCGCTCGCAGTGATCGACTTCAACGCCACATGGTGCGGCCCGTGCCAGCAGTTCAAGCCTGTATTCCACAAGGTGGCTGCCAAATATGCCGACCGTATAACATTCTTCTCGGTCGATACCGATTCGTGCCCCGCGCTCGCAGCGCAGTATCAGGCGCAGTCCATCCCGCAGATCACGGCTATCAGCGCCGACTCTGTGGTGGCCAACCAGATCGGCTCGATGTCGGAGGCTGACTTCACAGCCTACATTGAGTCGCTGCTTCAGTAAGCCGACGATTCGCGACAATACTAAAAACGCTTCCTGTACAGAGTTGTGTACGGGAAGCGTTTTTTCATGACGTCAGCGGGCTTTTATAGGCTGATGGAGACCCCGGCGTTGATGCATCGGGGGAGAGCCGGGCCGTAAATATAGCCAGAGTCACGGTTGACACCGGAGTCGAAATCGTTCTGATAGGAGTTGAAAATGTTGCTGACTCCGGCCGAAACATCGAGATTCACGCGGTTGAAAAGCTTGAAATTGTAAGTGAGTTTGACCGATGCGTCGAAAAACGACTGTGTGCGCACTGCCAGATCCACATCCGTGCCCGATCCCTCCATATGCTGTACGGTCATGGGGCCTGTGCCGGTGGCGTTGAATGTGGCCGTAAGCCGATGGGTTATTTCCCAGTTGGCGGTGATATATCCGTAGATGTCAGGCGTGCGGAACATTTTTTTCTCAGCCGGCACGGCAGGGTTGTCGCTCCACTGTTCGGGTTTCTTGTAGCGGCTGCTTTGCAGAGTGATGCCGCCCTGCATGTCGAAATGGTTGGAGAAAAATGCCTTGGCTTCAAGATTCATGCCCATTACGCGCGCTCCGCTGCCATTGTAGCGTTCGAGCACGGCGTTGCCCGCGGCGTCGGTCCCTTCGAGCTGTCGTAGGGCGAACACATCACGCAGGTCGGTGAAGAATGCCTCGACGAGCAGATTGGTCTGCACGTTGCCGAAACGGTGGTAGAGGTCGGCCGAGAGGCTCACGCTCTGCGAGCTTTCCTGCTTGAGGCCTGGTGCAAGCACGGTGACGACACGTTCGCCGCCTACGATTGCCACGTGGAAGTCTTCGTCGTAGGCCTGCGGCGAGCGGAAGCCGGTGGAGTAGGATGCTCTGAAATTCATGTTTGACGACGGGTTGAAGCGTATGTTGAGTCGGGGCGATATTATGGGGTCGTGGATCAGCGAGTGCTTGTCGACACGGGCGCTGGCCAGAAAGCCCCATCGCTCGTCGCGCCATTCGTTCTGCAGATAGCCGCTGTAGATGCGAACGCACTGCTTCACGTTGTGGTCATAGCCGAGGGTGACATCATGCAGGCGGTTGAAGGAGTACTCCGTGCCCGCCACGAGCTTGGCCGGCATGAAGAGGAAGCGGTCCATCGAGTGGGTCCACTGACCTCCGGCGGTGATAACCAGGTCGGAGGTGCGTCCGTAGGCGTCGGGATCCATTTCAGATCCGTAGTAGCTCTGACGTCGGGTGTTCTGGCTGGCGGCGAACACCGACAGGTGGTCGCGGCGGTCGCGCAGCCAGAGGTCGAAGGTGGCTTCTCCGGCGTGGATGTTGTGGTCGGTCTGTTCGGCTATCATCGCCATATGGGGCGGAAGCTTGAGATTGTCGCCTCCGCGGCGGTATTCGTGGGTATTGTGATATTCGACGGTGAGCTTGCTGATGTCGGAAGTGCGGAAGAAGCTGCGCGCTCCGAGTGTCTGTGTCTTGAGCTGTGCCACTTCGGTGAATCCGTCGCCGTTGTGGTCATATCCGTCGCGGTGGCGGCTCTGTCCGTAGATGAATAGCCCCGCAAGGCCGTTGTCGGTGACCACCGATGCGTTGAGGGTGGTGTTGTTGTCAAACGATCCCGAGGGGCCGATCGACGTCAGCTGGTGCGATACCTGTGCGGAGTTGGTCATCGGATCTTTGGTGATGATGTTGATGGTGCCTCCTATGGCCGATGAGCCGAAGAGCGCCGATCCGCCTCCGCGCATCACCTCCACGCGGTCGATCATGTTGGCCGGTATCTGTTCGAGCCCGTAGACTCCGGTCAGAGCCGAGAATACGGGGCGGGAGTTCATGAGTATCTGCGAGTAGTGTCCGTCGAGTCCGTTGATGCGCACCTGCGTGAAGCCGCAGTTCTGGCAGTCGTTCTCCACGCGCACTCCGGGCTGGAAGTCGAGTCCGTCGGCGAGTGAGCACGCCCCGAGCCGCTGGAACATTGAGCCGTTGATCACGTTGACGAGCGATGGGCTCTCACGGCGGAGCGTTTCGCTCTTCGATGAGGTGACCACCACCTGGTCGAGCATGAACGCGTCGGGGGCGAGATCGAAATTGACTTCTACTGTCCGCCGCGGCTCTACAGATGTTTCAAGCCGTGTGGTGACGTATCCGGTGCAGCTTGCCTCAAGTGTGTATTCTCCGGGCTTGAGATCGCGGAATATATAGTGACCCGATGCGTCGGTAACGGTGGCGAGGCTCGTGCCGAGGATTCTTATGACGCAGCCCGGCATGTGTTCGCCGCTCTCGGTGTCGAGCACGTGGCCGCCTATGTTTGCGTCGGTTGTCTTACTGTTTTGTGCTGATATGCAGGAGATGCCGATGGTGTATGCCATCAGCGCGATGATGATTCGTCTGGTCATTTGTGAAACTGTTGATGATGTGGAATTTTGCAATAGGGTCGCAGTGGCCGCGGGCAGTTTCACGAAACGGTCGGAAATGCCTTGTGGTCAAGTGCGGGTATGTGTGGGGATCATCATCAGCAGCAGGGTGGTCCGCGCAGTTTTGCGCTGAGATGGCCGGCGTATGGCGTCGTGGCGTCATAATGGCCTACGATTAAGGCGTATTGTATTGGAGCGGCATCGGACGGATCCGCGCATGGCGTGTCGGCCGAAGAGGCCGTGAGGTTGAGTGATGCTATGAGGTCAAGCTCATTCGCCGTATGGGTATGGTGTGAAGATGATGTGTAGGGATGGGAGTGTGCCACCAGCCGTCCTCCGGAGAGCAGATGATAGTGTGTGAACACGGTGTTCGAAAACATAAAGTTGACGAACACAAGCAGCAACGCGGCGGAAAATATCTTCGCAGCTTTTCTCTTCACGCTGCAAAGTTACCAAGAATCCGCGAAATACGAAAAAACGCGGGTGAATGGTCTATGATACGTGATAAATGTTGTGTGGGACGGTGGTGTCATGATGTATGCGTGGAGTGGTTGCGGATCGGTGTTTCTATGTCGAGGTCGTTACGCGATTTTAGCAGGTGGTGATTTTTTGTTAATTTTGCGGCACAGGGATTCATGACCAGTATTATGATAAAGTATTTGCTTATGGCATTGCTGTGGATAGCAGCGCCATGTGCCAGTTCGCAGACCATATTCGAGTATCATCGTTCGACTTACGACGTATTGCGGTTTGAAACGATCGCCGGCCGGTCCGGCGAGTGTCGTTTGTTGAAGCCTTCGTCGGGAAATAAGCCTTATGGCTATAGCAGTTCGTCGTATGTAGTCCCCGATGAGGTGACCGACCGCGATACAGGACAGAAATACAGGGTGACAGAGATCGGCGCCGAAGCTTTCATGGGCAGCAACAACGTGCTGTCGGTGGAGCTTCCGCTATGGCTTAAGAAGATTGATCTTGACGCGTTCCGCAGCTGCGGCCAGCTTAAGGAGATCGCGATACCCGACGGGGTGACGGAGATCGGACCGCGTGCGTTCATGCTGTGCGCCAAGCTTGCGAAGGTAGAGATGGCATCCCGGTCGATGCTCGCCACCATCGGTGGAGAGGCCTTTTCGGGTTGCAAGAGTCTGAAGTCGTTCACTATCGCCGAGAATGTGACATACGTCGGATCGGAGGCGTTCGCCAACTCAGGCATAGAGAATATACAGTTCAACGCCACGCGGTGCCCCATGAGCGGCACTCGCTATCAGCCTCCGCTGTCGGGTACGAGCAGCGTCAGGGTGACGTTCGGGGAAAATGTCCGTATGATTCCCGACAATTTCTTTGCCGGCGTGAAGCGGATGTACAGTTTCGACGTTCCGGAGAGTGTGTCCGAGATCGGCGAGGCGGCGTTTCTCGGCTGTCCCGACCTGCAGGTTGTAAGAGTGCCCGCGTCGGTGAACAAAGTCGGCAGTTCGGCTTTCGAGGGGTGTGTGAGTATGGTGGAGAGCGATCTGTCATCGGTCACTACGCTCGGGCGGTCGGTTTTCAAAGGCTGCACGAAGCTTGCGAAAGCTGTGCTCAGTCAGCGTCTTGACAAGATCCCCGACGAAACGTTCATGGGATGCGTCGCACTTGAGGATTTCGCCATTCCGTCGGCGGTGAGGATGATCGGAAAGCGTGCTTTTCAGCGCTGTGCCGCGTTGCCGCTTGATGGTGTGGCTCTATGGCCTAAGCATCTTGCCACGATCGATACGCGCGCGTTCGAAGGGTGCGAGTTGCTGATATCGTTACCTCCGGCGAGTGTGCGTTACGGTGACTATGCGCTGTCGGCCACCGGGCTTGAGTCAGGCAAAGTCCTGTCGACGACACTCGGCAAGGCAGTGTTTGCCGACTGCCTGTCGCTCAAATCGCTCTCGACACAGTCGGGTATGGGGCTGACTGTGATACCCGACAGCCTGTTTGCCGGATGCCGCGCTATGGAGGTGATGCCCGTAATGTCGATTGATCTCGAATCGATCGGCGATGAGGCGTTCAGGGATTGCGTGTCGTTGCATGCGGTGGATGTGCCGGCAGGCTGTGAGAGTATAGGCAATGGAGCGTTTGACGGTTGCACGGGTCTCCGCGCGGTGAAACTCAACAATCGACTGTCGTCGATCGGTTCTGTGGCTTTCAGGGGCTGCAGCTCGCTTCAGGCGATAGATGTTCCGGATATGGTGGAAAATATATGGGCGGCGACATTCAGCGGATGCTCGTCGCTGGAAAGTGTAGGCATAGGATGTCATGTGGTATCGATCGCAACCGACGCTTTCGACGGATGCGCCGATGTCACGCATGTGACGGTGACAGCTCTGCAGCCTCCGACGACTACCGACCGGTTCTTTCCGGCGGATGTGTTCGCGTCGGCGATGCTCTACGAGCCTGCCGAGCGTGGCGCCGCCTATGCGGCGGCCAACGGTTGGCGTCTGTTTCACCAGCGTACTACGCTCGAACCGGTAAAGGCAGTCAATATCCTATTCGAGCCGGCGCACGGCACGGACATACAGCTGCAGCAGGGCGATGCTTCGCGCATAAAGGCGCAGGTGGCGCCCGACAACGCCACATATCAGGCTCTCGAATGGCACAGCTCCGACGAGTCGGTGGTGGCTGTGGATCCTGACGGAACTCTCCATGGTCTGCAGGTGGGCGAGGCGATTGTGACAGTCCGTCTGGTCAAGGGCGATGTGCCGGCGTTTGTGTTTCGGGTATATGTGGATCCCAAGCCTGTGGCCATGATTTTGATTGACGAGGAGAGTGTGGAACTGACCGAGGGCGACACCCGTGCGCTTGCGGCTGCGGTATATCCGGCCAATGCCACCGACCGCAGGGTCGAATGGAGGAGCTCCGACGAATCGGTGGTGACTGTTTCGGCCGACGGCCTGCTGACGGCGCTTGTGCCGGGCGAGGCGGTTGTCACTGTCGCGGCTCTCGACGGGTCGGGCGTGGTGGCCTCGTGCGATGTGAAGGTGCTTAAACGTATCATACCGGTGGCAGGCGTGACGCTTGACGTCTCTGAAATGGAGCTGATAGAGGGTGATACGCATGGACTGTCGGCTATAGTGACTCCCGACGATGCTACCGACAATGGTGTGGACTGGAGCAGTACGGATGAGTCGGTGGCAGTAGTGGCAGCCGACGGCACGGTGACCGCCGTGGCTCCCGGCATGGCTGAGATAAAGGCTACAGCTCATGACGGCTTCGGACAGGAGGCAGTGTGCAGGGTGACGGTGAAACGCCGCATCATATCGGTGGAGGAGGTGGCTCTGACGGCCAACGCCGCGGAGTGTACGGAGGGCGACGAGATAGAATTTGCGCTGACCTACGGTCCGTCGGATGCCACCGAGCCTGAGGTGGAATGGAGTGTTTCGGATCCGGAAATGGCGCGCATGATTTCGCCCGGACGATTCCTGATCATGCGTCCCGGGGAGGTGACCGTCACAGTGACGGTGACAACGCCCGACGGCGTTGCCAGAAGTGCGTCGGCTACTGTCAAGGCTTCGCCGCGTATATACCTTGTGGCGACGATCGTGCTTTCGTCGGAGGAGGTGGAGCTGACCGAGGGTGAAACGATGCAGCTGACCGCTGCGGTGACTCCCGACAATGCTACTGACAGCAGGGTGAGCTGGGCAGTGTCTGACGCGCATGTCGCCACTGTGAGTGAGTCCGGACTGATCGAGGCTCTGGCCGAGGGGAGCGCTGTGGTGACGGCATCGGCGATTGATGGATCGGGAGTCGTGGCCGAGTGTCGTGTCAAGGTTGTGGCCGCGCCCGTGGTGTCGGGCATACGTTCGCCGTGGGACGGTATGACAGACGGAGCCGAGACGGTGACTGTCAGCGATCTCGCGGGCAGGATAGTGTATAGCGGTCGCGCCGACGGCCTGAAGGGGGCGTCGCTGCCGCATGGATATTATATCGTTGCGACGCCACGGAGAGTGGTGAAGGTGCTGATAAGGTGATAAGGTGATCCGGTGAGATCAGAGGCTCATGCGTATGCGCCACTCCTGCGGATAGAGATTGTTGGCGCGGTTGCCGAGATTTTTCACCCACCCGAGGGGGAGTCCGTCGAATTTGAGCAGAACGAATCCGCGCGGCGCATCGATGCCGACGGCCTCGCGCCGCAGGAATGCGACCGCTGTCGGGCCGCTTATATCGCATGAATTGAACAGGCCGGCATTGAGCAAAGTCGACATGGCGAGCTGCTGCGAGGGCACGATGTCCTTGCCTTTGATCTCGCCCAGCTCGATGCGTGGCCACAATGCTGCCGGCAGGGCGCATGGCAGATATGCCAGCAGCCGGTTGCCTTCAGGCGATATGATGGCTTCGGGCGAGGCTATCCACTCCCTGCAGCGGTCGTAGCGGCGGTCGTGCCGGAGTGTCTGTCCGCGTGTCGGGCGCGTTTGTTTTCCTATGGCTCCGTCGCTCTTACGTATTATGGCCATGAAGAGTCC
>NZ_PUED01000123.1 GCF_003024925.1 Paramuribaculum intestinale | reverse complement strand
GCATAGCTGTATCGCACTGATACACAACAGTTTGCATTGATATTGAATTGTTATTGCATCTTATTGATATTCAATTGAATATGCAAATTTTACCGAACTATTGAAAGGATTTAGCCCCAAAAATCTGTCCAAAATATCATTTTCCAAATACTTCAAGCCGTCGATGTTTAGCAAAGTTCAAATAATAGCCTAATCAATTGGTTTTACTACAAGCAGTTGGGATGTATCCGTATCTCTTACTCAGAGATTTGGAGTTTTTTCAAACAAATCAGCCCCAACCTCCCGAATAGGGAAATCAGGGCTGGGGTTAGAGACTTTTAAGGATTAGGGCATTAGCTTTGTAAACTACGGAGGTTTCCAGCGAGGCAAGATAGATTTGGGTGGTCGCTTCGGAATCGTGGCCCATACCTTCGCTGATTACGCTGAGAGGTATGCCTTTTGCTTTGGCTGCGGAAGCCCAGCTATGTCGGGCGCAATACATTGTCAGGGGAGAGAGTACGCCTACTTTCTCTGCTACTTTCTTCAAGTGGTGGTTGATGCTCTCGTTGACATTGCGGGCGTGACGTCGCTGATTGCCCTCCTCCTTGGTAATGATAGGCAGCAGATATCGAGTGGGGTTCTCCGGGTATTTGTCGAGAATCATCTGCATCTCTTTAGTCCACTCGATGGTGAGTTGCTGGCCGGTCTTGCGACGACGGTATGTCATGTGACCATTTTCGAGGTCAGTTTTTCGGAGATATGCCATGTCAATGAAGCTCATGCCACGGAGGTAGAAGCTCATCAGAAACATATTGCGGGCGAAGTCAAGTGAGGCATTCAGCGACAAGTCCAACGCCTTTATTTTCTTGATGACAGGCAACGGCAAGGCTCGTTTAACCGTTTTGTCAACGCCGGTGTAAACGTGTTTGAATGGATTGCGGTTTTCAATAATGTCATCTTCGACTGCTCGATTATAGACTGCCCGAAGTATACGGGTATAGAAAGATATGGTGTTGGGAGCAACGCCACGACCTTTGTGCCATGCCTCGTAAGTCTCCATTATTTCGGAGGTGAGGCAGTCGAGCATTATGTCCTCGTCCTGTCTAAACTTCTTGAAGCTGCTGAGCGCAGACTTGTAGGTCTCGGAGGTTCTGACCTTGCCGCTTTGTTTGAGTTTGACGATGATACTCTCCATGAAGTTGAACAGGGAGTATTCGTTGGCGTAGCGGTTGAACTCGTCGATGACATCATCGGCAGTGTATGTCAGACCGTTGGCATTCAGTTTGCGGTCAATCTTGGTTAACCGTTCAACATCCCAGCGGATACGCTCGCGGATTGAGAGGATGAACGATTTTCGTTCACTCTTCTGGGTGGTGATGACCATTGAGCGGGATTCGTCCCACTCAGAGGGATATACCCTGTAGTCGGAAAGGAGTTGTCGCACCTTCCTTTCGTGGATAATCTGATAGTAGATTGTGCCCTCGTGGTCAGCGACAGTCGAGGGCCGGAACTTTACTTTTATCGAAGCCATTTGTTTTGGACGTTTTGATTTGTTTATAAGATACAGCGGAGGGATACACTCCGAAAAGTGCATCCCTCCGGCAGCATCATAAGATATTGATTTTACGGAACGTATAAGGCGGTAAACTCCTGACAGCGACGTTTGTATAGACCCTTGTGGAATTTACCTTTATACTTGCAGTGGGCAGTATAGGACTTGAAGATGTTGCGGTCACCGGCTTTCAGCTTGCGATAGACCGAACTTTTCATCACAGCCCCCGGACCGATATTGTATGATAACACACCTAAAAGGAGAGCATCCATCGGTTTGAATCCGGCAAAAAGAGCGATGAACTTGTTAAGGTCTTTGCGCAGAAGCGCGTCAGCCTCCCGTTCATTCATCTTATAACCACGAAAGTATTTCTCCCCGGGTAGTTTTCTGTGACCATATCCGAGGTATGGCCAATGTTTCCGGGAGTCATGCAAGATCTCATGGTGCTTGATGATTAGAACTGCTCTTTCGTATGGAGGTAAATCCATTATACTTCGCTTTGCGGCGAAGGCCGGCGTAGTGACCGCGAGAGTCACTAACGCCATGAGGAATATCAGTAGCTTCTTCATAAGCCGATGGGTGTTATGGTTCCGGGATTGACAGGGTTGATGATGCCGAGTGTTTTGCCGTCGTCATCATCGCTGTCTTTGCTGTTGAACTCAAAGGTCTGCTGCCACGGTGTTGACCCAAAGTTGTCTTCGATCCATATCCCGAATTTCACTGCTTCGGAGGACTGGGCGGTGTAGTTGAGTCGGAAAGTCTTGCTTTCGAGAAGCACTCGGTCGTTGTTTACCAGCACGGGGCCGTCAACGAGTTTGAGAGTACCCTCGCCGTCGTACTGGAAGTATCTGATGGTGTAGAGGGTATTGGCGTAGTTCCCTTCGGGCTTGATCTCGAAGCGTAGTTCTAGGGTTTCGCCCTGCTTGATTTTGTCACCGTAGGGCATGACCTCCACCGTGAACGGATAGGACTGCTGCACGTCGAGGTCGTCGGAGCAGGAGGTCAGTGCGAGGACGAGGGTGAAGAGAATAGCCCAGTAACCGCAACGCGCTTTCGTAGTGGAACGGAGAAAGAACCCGAAGAAACGGGCGGGTGTGAGGCGGGTTTCGCCGATTTTGTTGATGATTGTTTTCACGATTTTCAGAGTTTGAGTTTTGTTGATTTTTTCGGATAGAGCGACATGAGATAGTCGTTCAGATCCTTGTGATTTGGATAAAGTGCCGACTTATCCATGACCTTGTCGCCGAACTCCCTGCGGAGTCTGGCGAGTGCCGCACGACCGGCGGTGTCATTATCAAGATAGCACTGGATTACAGTGTAGTCGCCGAGGGCAGGTATTGCCTTCTGGAGATTGGATACAGAGTTTAGCACGATAGTGTCGAGTCCGTCATTATAGCCGAGGCGTTCCGCTGAAAGAAAGTCAATGAAGCCTTCAAACAGATTGCACCGGGCGTTGCCGTTGGCAATCAGAGTGATGTGCTTGGGCGGGTAAGAACCCTTAAAAAAGGGATTCCTCAACTCTAATCCATCGTCATTATTTGGAAAGCCGACGGCATAGTATCGTTTGCCGTGCAATTCATAATCGACTTGCACACAATAGCGTTGGGCTATTTCTTTCGTTATACCTCTGTCGGCAAGATAGCGCAGCAGCACAGGTGACTCCAGACGCGACACTTCGACATTCTCAAAGGTCGGTTCCTCGACAAACGTCGTTGGTTTATATGGTTTAGCGACCGGGAGGCGCATCTTCTTCGCGATGTAATCGGCTTGCCTCAAAAAGTCCGTTTCACCGGACATTTCTCCGGCAAGCGAGAAGATGTCGCCACCCGCGCCCGTTCCGAAGTCAAACCACAGATTTCTCCGTGGATTGACATGGAACGACGGTTTTCTCTCACTGCGATACGGAGCGTAGAACCATAGACCTTTGCTGTCGCGTCCTGTCGGCTGGTAGCCCAACTGATTCAAGAACTCGACAAGCGAGACTTTACGGATTTCGTCGATGTTCATAGGCGCATCTTCCGTTTGGGTTTATCAGGCTCCTGTTCCTGCTTGGGTGGTTCCGCCTTCTGCTCTTTCTCTTTGAACCTCTCCAAGGCCGACATTTGTCCTGCGATGTAGTGATTCAACTCCGACATATTACATGAACCTGTCAGCTCATAGGCAAGGTCATAGATTCCGCCGTATGCGCCGGACTTGGTATCACGCCAGAGATTAGTCTCAATGTTGATTACCATTGTCGGACCGGGATTGTCATCGTAGGGAGCATTGTAGATGCGGAGATTACCGTCGGCAGCCACCGGGTGTTCCTGACCGAGAGCCTTCATAAAGTCAGTGAGTTTCACTTTCTTTATATCGAGGCTTATAACTATCGGCTCCTGAGGGCGACGCGCCATTGCCGAAAGCTCCTTGCCCAGCTCATACTCGTTCATGTATTTAAGTATGACGTCACGCGGATCCATGTAGAGGTTGGGATTCATCTTCAGGGCGGCGAGGTCGATGATGTCGCCACTCTGGTCAGTGGCGTGGTCA
Source organism: Paramuribaculum intestinale (assembly GCF_003024925.1). Lineage (GTDB taxonomy): Bacteria > Bacteroidota > Bacteroidia > Bacteroidales > Muribaculaceae > Paramuribaculum > Paramuribaculum intestinale. The sequence continues at coordinate 3,470 of NZ_PUED01000123.1, read as the reverse complement.
TACCATCGGTTTGTATTGGTATCAACCACTAACATCGGTTCCGGGTCGTCGCGCTGCGGGGCATAGTAGAGCTTCATGTCTCCGAAAGCTTTTACAGGCTTTTCGCCGAGAGCCGCCATGAACTCCGTCAGCGGGATATTCTTGATGTCATTCTTTGTGTATCGCATAGGCTATTCGATTATGAATTTGACACCGACACCATAGGTTGTATGGTATATCTGAACATCGCTCCCGAAAGTGAACCGTCCTTTGACATTGGCAGTCAGTGCAATCTTGTCGGAGAGATAGAACTCTGCCTGCAAGTTGAGCGCACCGCCGTAGATAAAGTTGTCGCTGTCATGGAGTGTCGAACCGTCGGACAGCACATCCTTACCCCAGTTGACAGTCTCATATCCGGCAAGAGCGGATATGCCGCCGTAGAGGTGGAAAGTCATGGAGTAGTCGCTGAGGATATGGAAATTATATCCAGCCTCGCCTGTGAACTGCGCCACCGGGATACGACCTTTCTCGCCGTATGGCTTGAAGGTCTGGAGATACTCCCCGCCGATAGACCATGTATTGCCGTGGTTCCCTGTAAATACGGAGTAGAACACTCCGAGATCATAGCCGCATTCGCGGGATTTGCCGGTATAAAAACCGTCTGTCATATTCGCCTTTACTTCCACGGCTGACATTCCGGGGAGGCATCGCTGGGCCATTGCCCGCCCTCCGAAGAGGGTGAGCATGGCAGCGATTATCATTATCGCTTTTTTCATAGTTTACGTTTTACTGGATTGATAACTCGTCGATTACGTTTGCTCTCACGATGTCCTCGTTATCGACCACAAAAGACTGATGGCGACCGCCTTCTTTCTCGGCAATTTCGATAACGAGCTGCTTGTCGTCAGGGATTGTGAATTTCTCCAAGGCGAACACCGTGCGCTCCGACTGTTTGCCATGTACCACCGTCACATAGTTATGGGCGCGGATTGGTTCCAATACCTGCTCCTGCATGGCGGTTCGCTTGATAACCTTCTTGTCCACAATCTTGAACGACACATAGTCGATGTCATAGGCTATATTGGAAGTGTTCTTCAGCTCGGTATGAAAGTAGAGAAGTCCATTGTTGGTATAAATGGATTTCAGGAGGAACTGCACACCAAAACGCTTTGAGCCGATATGCTTGATCTCGCGCTTGTTCTGCTTGTAGATTGACTTCATAATCAGCTTGACAAGCATAGGAGACTCGCTACCCAACTTTTCGAGGTACACCTCCTGAGCGTTATTAGGGCGGTTGACAGCCTCGCCGTCGTGGAGAAAGTCAGTCATTTCAATGCTCAGAAGCAGAGGCTCTTTCGCAAATTTGACGTTGAAGACATAATAAGAGCCATCATCGGTGATGACCGAGAGATTGGTCTCCTGCTTGAACGACTTGAAGGCAGACTTGACACGCAGCACGTTCTTCGCTCCGTCAGCTATTCCAGCCACGAGATTTTCATTGCCGAGGTCACAATATACAATCTCAGCCGGGAAGATGATGTGGGTGGTCTTGTTGTAGCAGACCTCCAGAGCGTGAGGCGGAATCATCCGGTCGAAACCCACTTTGCGGGTCAGACCGTCAAACTTGTCGCCGTCGGTGTAGTTGGTTCCGTACACGTTCATGTCGTGTTCGGCCGCCTGCTCAGTGTCAGACGACACTTTATTATCGGTGTTATTGACAGTTTTTGCGTTGGCAGCGGTGGCCAATCCGAAGAGCGCCACTGCCGCAACAAAGAATTTTGTGATTGTTTTCATTCTTGTTGATAATTGAAAATTTTGATATTATCCAACTTTAAGTGCTCGAATTTGTATATATGGTATATATGATTTATCTTTGCACAAAAAATTAGAACTATGAATACCGTATCAGTATCTCAGTCCAAGTCTTCTCACCGCAAGCTCATCGACATCCCTGAAGATGTTTTCACCGCTCTCAGTCTGAAGGCAACCTCAATGGGTATGAACCTCAAGAAATACATCGAGCATCTTCTCATACAGGAAGCTGAAGAGATGGACGATGCCGAAGTCTACAAATATCTGGTCTCCACTCGTCCGGAGGGCAAAGTCATGCTCAACGAGCAGGAGAAGGATGATTTCATGCGTAAGCACAAATTGGGTGCATACCGATGAGAATAGACTTCTCAAAGGAGTTTGCCAAGGCATTTGACAAACTATCAGGCAAAATCTACGAATCCGTAAGAGATGCAATTAATAACGTCATTGAGGCTCAATCTCTTGACGAGATCCAAAACTGCAAGAAGATTGAAACCCTCAATAGCGTTTATCGCATTCGTATCGGGAGTAAACGAGCATTCTTTGTGCTACACATTGAGATAGAAGGAGACCTTGTAAAATTTGAATATCTGCTTAATCGTGGGGAGGCTTACGACAAGAAGAACATGGAGCGTCTGAGACGGAGGGACGTTTGATTACTGCTCATTCTGACGGAGCATGACTTTGTAGCCGGATTTGAGATGGACCTTCACAGTGCGCAGTTTCTTGTTAAGATACTGGCTCACACCGTTGATGAGTCCTTTGCCCACATCGGAGACGAGTTGTGCCCCGGCATTGGTGGTCAGGTTGATAGAACTGCCCATCGTGCTGCCCATATTGGCACCAATCTCATGGAGTGCATCGCTCTCCATAGAGTTGGGAATATTGATACCCTCCTGACCGTCGGAATCATAGACCGAGAGGTCAACCTCCATGATGCAGCCGAGAGCCTCAATGTTCTCAATCTTGATTTCAAGACGCTCACCCTGAAGCCGTGCCACTCCTACGATGCTTGTGTTCTTCGGCAACAGAGAATTGCCAATCCACATCGGTTCGAGTGTCCGGAGCCTCACGCTCTGCCCGTCGATAACCGCCTGGTCAGTGGCGATACAGGCAGAAATGGTATTCTTGAAATTCTTATGTTTGATGCCGACAGCGGTAGAGAAAGAGCGTGTGTTATCGGCAGAGGCACTGAGAGAAGACACTACATTGCGGTTTACTTGATTGACAGGCATGACCTTACGGTCTTTTTCCGGTTCATCGACAATCACAGCCTGTTGACTGCCATTGCCGGTGCCGAGATACTGCGCCGCCAGTTTGTATGACTGCTCCATCAGTTCCATCTCATTAGGCTGCTGACTCTGCTGTGCCATAGCGTTCTGCGCCTCCAGCTCGTCAATCCTCGCCTGTAACTCCATCACCTGCGCAGCGGAATTATCTTCCGGGATATAAAAATCCTGTAGCGACGCTTGCGCCTCCTGATAAGCTTGTGCGGAAGTTTCAATCGGATCAGGCACAGTGGACGGGGAGGGCGTGGCGATTGTATCTACTGTTTCAGCATAGGAAACAGCCACACTGTCGCGTCTCGCTTTTTCGTCAAGAATTGCCTGTTCTTCAATTGCTTTAAGTTTGTTGCCTTCAATCTCCTGACTGTCTCCGTCGGGCAGTTCCATGTTAGC
>NZ_PUED01000122.1 GCF_003024925.1 Paramuribaculum intestinale | reverse complement strand
GCCGTGGCGTACGTTTTAATCCATGGGAAATTCATGTTACCCTGATGGCGTGCCATGGCCCGAGCTTTATCGGGCGACACCAAAGGGCTGTCGAAATATGGCGGATTGGTGATCACAAGATCTACTTTGTCGAAACTGTATGAGGTCGCGTCGCCGACAACAATATCGATATTCCCTGCCCATGGCGACAAAGCGGCATTGCCCATCGCCTCTACGGCAGCCATGGCATCAATCTCCATGGCTGTGACATGAGCCACGCCGCGCTGACAAAGCATGAGTGACAGAATCCCGCATCCGGCTCCAAGATCAATGGCCGAAGCGACACCTTCGACCGACACCCATGCTCCAAGCAGGACGCTGTCGGTGCTGACTTTCATGGCGCATTCGCGGTTGCATACCGCGAACCGCTTGAATCGGAAAACGGTTTCTCTATCGGGATTTCTGCTCATTGTCATGCAAAATTAAACAAATCCCAAAACAAATGACTAACTTTACACTCTAAAATTAGGAAAATGGATATCAAGTCTGCAAAATTCGAGATAAGCAACAGCGATTATCGCAAATGCCCCGACAGCGACATGCATGAGTATGCGTTCATCGGACGTTCAAATGTAGGAAAATCATCCTTGATCAACATGCTTACCGGACGCAAGAGTCTTGCCATGACATCGTCGACTCCGGGCAAGACTATGCTTATAAATCATTTCAGAATCAACGACAGCTGGTATATAGTCGACTTGCCGGGCTACGGCTACGCCCAGCGAGGCAAGGAGAGCAGGGCGCAGCTTCAGCGAATGATACAGGGGTATATCCTCAACCGCACGCAGATGACCAATCTGTTTCTGCTGATAGATTCGCGCCATTCGCCACAGAAAATCGACATGGAGTTCATGGAATGGCTGGCCGAGAACGAAGTGCCATTCAGCATAGTGTTCACCAAAACCGATAAGCTCAGCAAGGAAAATGCACGCAAAAACGTGGAGAGCTACTGCAACAAACTACTCGAAACATGGGAGAGCCTGCCTCCTGTATTTGTCACCTCAAGCACACAAGGAAGTGGCAAAGAGGAGTTGCTGGCATATATCGACGAGATGAACCGGCTTCCGACTGAGTAAACCAAACGCACCGTGATGTTGTTGATAGATTGTAACACACAACTACAAAACATCAGCAATCATGAAAGAAAACGGAAAAAAGTGCGGATGCAGCTGTAACGGCAAAGCCCACGCCAACGATCAGGAAGCAAAACAATATCCCGGAGTGGCCACAGATCTCGGTCTGAACGACAAGGTCAACAAGGAACTCGTCAAAGAAGCTACCAAGGAATTAAACAACAACCATAGAGGCAATAACTGATCCTGTTTCCGACAGCTGTCGTAGAAGTCACCTTAATCAGGTCTTGTCGGCTACCAATAAAAATTATTGCAACCGACAAAATGACCGGCATCTGTCATATCAGAGAACGATCAGAGCACAAACGGATATTTCACGGCTCTTTACTCAATCCAGAATACATCTTCATGGGTAGCCTGTGCAAAAGCCGTAAGATATCTGTGCGAGATATCGAACGCGTTGAACTGTTCCAGCCTACAATGGGTGCGATACGAATATTTGCCTCCGGCGGATTCATGGGCTATTGGGGAGTATTCAGAGAAAGTGACATCGGCCGTTATTATGTTTTTTTGGCAAGGCTTCGGATTGCTTTCTTGTCAAAATGAAGATCGGCGACAAGTATGTCCTTGGATGTGACAATCCTCAGAAGATAGTTGATTACATTGAGTCTCAGAAAAGTATCATGGAAGTGACTCGATAATATCCTCTTATTTCAAAACTCAATGTATGCACGCATTGGGTGCACAGGGCATATTCCTTTACAGGACAACCTCGTAGAATACAGCAGAGAGAATTTTCGCAAAAAAAATCACAAAACTATTGCCAGTATCAAAAAATAGTTCTACCTTTGCACCGTCGAAACCCGAAAAGGCCAAGACAACATAATGGTGAGCATAGTTCAGTTGGTTAGAACGTCGGATTGTGGTTCCGAAGGTCGTGGGTTCGAATCCCACTGTTCACCCCAAAATGACATGACGGATTCCTGATGAGGAGTCCGTCTGTTTTTTTGCATTCACTTTCTCGCAGCTTGTGTCATTGCGTGTTTTTGATTGACCGGTTTGTCACATTCAGTTTTTTTATGTTACTTTTTAAACAAAAATCCATGAAATTTCGTAGTGTTTTATCCCTTGTCGCATTATGCATGATCTCATTGTCAGCCAAGAGTATGAGTCCCGTAGACTCACTGGCCATGAGGGTTACCGAAGGTACTTCGGCCGGACGCATCATATTCAATGAAATTCCGTCGGCCGGACCCGAGTTTTTTGAAATCAGTGCCGATTCCGGAAGAGTTGTAATTGACGGAAACAGCAAAGTGGCTCTTGCCACGGGACTTAACTGGTATCTTAAATATGTGGCCGGAATACATATTTCCTGGAACAATCTGACCCAACCTTTGCCTGACAAGCTTCCGTTGCCTAAAGAAACAATACGCAAAAAGGCCTCTGTAGCCGACAGGTATTATCTCAACTACTGCACCTTTTCATACTCCATGCCCTTTTGGGACGAAGAGCGGTGGATGAAAGAGATTGACTGGATGGCACTACACGGCATCAATATGCCGCTTATGATGACCGGCATCGAAACCGTATGGCGCAACCTCTTGAAAAAGCTCGGATACGACGACGAAGAGATAGGCCGGTTTATCAGTGGCCCGGCATTTCTAGCATGGTGGCAGATGAACAATCTTGAGGGATGGGGCGGTCCGCTGCCAGACCAATGGTATGACCGCCAGAGCGCGCTTCAGCATAAAATAGTGGCACGGATGCGTTCGCTCGGCATAGAGCCGGTATATCCGGGATATGCCGGAATGGTGCCTCACGACATAAACAGCAAACTGGGATATAAAGTGGCCGATCCCGGGAAGTGGTGCGGCTTTGTCCGTCCGGCTTTCCTCTCGCCTGACACGGAGGAGTTTTCGTATCTTGCCGACCTGTATTATCAGGAACTCGACAGCCTTTACGGCAAGGCAAAATATTATTCGATGGATCCGTTTCATGAGGGAGGTAATACATCCGGCGTAGATCTGCCCCTCGCCGGCCGCCGGATAGCCGAAGCGATGAAACGCACAAATCCTGAATCATCATGGGTCATACAGAGCTGGGGCGGCAACCCGATGCTGGCCATGATCGACACTGTGAAGGCAGGCGATATGAAAGTGCTCGACCTTTATAGTGACAAAGACGCCAAATGGCGTCGCAAAGGCATATATGCCGACCATGAATGGATCTACTGTATGCTTCTTAACTTCGGAGGCAACGTAGGGCTGCACGGACGCATGGACATGTTTGTCGACGGATTTTACGATGCGCAGGAAGCCGATTCGTTGCATCGCCTCACCGGAGTCGGGCTGACCCCGGAAGGTATCGAAAACAACCCTGTGATGTATGAGCTGGCCATGGAACTTCCTTGGCGCAGCGAACGTTTCGACACACGCGAATGGCTCCGATCGTATCTGACGGCACGCTATGGCAGGGAGGTGACTCCCGAAGTAATGGCAGCATGGGATGCCCTGCGCAACACTGTGTATAACGCGCCGATAGAAATGGAAGGACAAGGCACTGTAGAGTCTCTTTTCTGTGCACGACCGTCGTGGAATCCCCGCAGCGCTTCCACATGGGGAAGTTCGGAACTATTTTATTCACCCGACTCCACAGCCAAAGCGGCGGCACTTATGCTCCAGGCGGCTCCTGATTATGTCGGCAACGCCAACTACGCCTTTGATCTCGCCGATATCCGGCGACAGGCCAATGCCGATGAGGGAAACCGTCTTATAAGACTGATGTCCGATCTGCATGACCGCGGTATCACCGACAGTCTGACGATAGTTTCCGACCGTTTCCTCAATCTGATTCTGGAACAGGATTCCACGCTGGCACGACAGCCCGAAATGTGTGTCGACACATGGCTCGACGATGCTGCCTGCCTTGCCGGAGATGACGACAATATCAGAAAGCTTTACCGGCGCAATGCCGCCCAGCTGATCACCGTGTGGGGCGACAGTGTGGCGTCCAATCTACGCGGACTTCACGATTACAGTCACCGCGAATGGAGCGGACTGCTGCGCGAATTGTATTACCAGCGATGGAAAGCTTTTTTTGACTCCGAGCTTCGCGGAGCCCCTAAACCCGACTACTATCTGATGGAAACCGAATGGGTAAGACGACGTGAACAGAATCAATAACATCACAGCATGGACAAATCAACTATATGACCAATGACGACAATCTTATAAAAATTGATGAAATAGCAGAAGGGCATAAGGTCATAGTGATGTGCGGGGTCAGCGGTTCAGGCAAGACGTTTTTGGCAAGGCGATTCGTCGGGAAAGGGTTCTTACGACTGTCGTCGGATGAAATTATCTGGAGTCGATACGGTGACAGATTTCCAGGCCTTGATTCCGAAACACGAAAAACGGCATTTATATGGGCTGCCGATGAAATAGACAGCTCGTTAGCATCCCTTATAAGGAAAGGGGAGCGGGTGGTGGTGGATTCCACGATGTGCAAAACTGTGCGACGATCGGCTATCCGCGCTGTGTGTTCGGAGTGTGGAGTCAAGCCACTGTTCATGTATCTGAAGACTCCACTTGCCACTCTGATCGAAAGACTTGACCGACGTAAAGGTGATGGTTCTGACGATCAGATTGTCAGTCGACAGGAAGTTTATGCATTCCATGCCGGTTTCCAACCGCCCGGCGAAGAGGAGACCGATGTCATCACCCTCGAATCATAATGGATCGTATCATGACTGCTCGTTTGAGTCATATCTGAACCCACCGTTGCGGTCACTGACTTTTTGAAAACAAAACGACTGCATCATAAACGCTTCGGACTGAATATGCCGCGCGTTTATGATGCAGTTGTGTGTGTTATTACTTACGTGTGGTGGTTACAATAGACCTATGTGTCCACGGTCAGAACTCGGAGGAGAAATAAAACCGGATTTTTGGAAAGTCGCTTTGTGCCATCTGCAACACATAGGATGAATCGGCCAGGAAGACATCACGGCCTTCGCGGTCTGTGGCCATAAACTGGTGTTTGCGACGCTTGAATGCCTCAAGCGCTTCCTGATCGTCGCTTGTGATCCAGCAAGCCTTGTAAAGCGAAATCGGTTCCCAACGGCATTGTGCACCGTATTCGTGCAGCAGACGGTATTGTATGACCTCAAACTGAAGTTGTCCGACCGTGCCTATGATCTTGCGTCCGTTGAACTGATTGGTGAACAGCTGGGCCACGCCTTCGTCCATCAGCTGCTGTATGCCTTTGTCGAGCTGCTTGGACTTCATCGGGTCTGTGTTTTCGATATACTTGAACATTTCAGGAGAGAAACTCGGCAATCCCTTGAAATGCAATTCTTCGGAGGTGGTCAGAGTGTCGCCGATCTTAAAGTTGCCGGTGTCGGGGATGCCGACTATGTCGCCGGGGAAAGCTTCGTCGACAATACTCTTTTTCTGCGCCATAAATGCCGTGGGAGCCGCGAATTTAAGCGTCTTTCCCGAACGCACGTGACGGTAGGGCGCGTTGCGCTCGAACTTTCCGGAACATATCTTCACGAATGCAATGCATGAGCGGTGGTTAGGATCCATGTTTGCGTGAATCTTGAACACAAAACCTGAAAAAGTCTCCTCTTCGGGGCTTATCTTGCGCTCTACAGCCTCAACCGGCCGCGGCGACGGAGCGATCTTCACAAAGCAGTCGAGAAGCTCTTTTACGCCAAAAGTATTGAGCGCTGAGCCAAAAAACACAGGCGCTACCTTTCCTGCCAGATACTCTTCCGTTTCAAAGGCCGGATATACTCCTTCGATAAGCTCCAGATCCTCGCGGAGCTTTGCGGCATCAGTTTCGCCTACAGCCTCGTCGATGCGCGGATCATCAATGCTCTCGATCTCGACACGTTCGGTGACCTTCTGCTTGTCGGGCGTAAACAGGTCGAGTGAATGCTCATGAATATTGTAGACTCCCTTGAATTTAGCCCCTATATTGATAGGCCAGCTCAACGGGCGCACGGAGATATGCAGTTCCTGCTCAAGCTCGTCGAGTATATCAAACGGATCGCGTCCCTCGCGGTCGAGCTTGTTGACGAAGATTATCACAGGAGTGTTTCTCATACGGCACACCTCCATCAGCTTACGTGTCTGCTGCTCCACGCCTTTGGCCACGTCAACGACTATGATTACGCTGTCGACCGCAGTCAGTGTACGATATGTGTCCTCGGCAAAATCCTGGTGACCCGGAGTGTCAAGAATATTGATCTTGTAGCCGTCATATTCAAATCCCATAACGGAAGTGGCCACTGAAATGCCACGCTGTTTCTCGATCTCCATCCAGTCGCTGGTAGCGGTTTTCTTAATCTTGTTGGATTTTACCGCTCCGGCAATATGTATGGCGCCTCCGAAGAGTAGCAGCTTTTCGGTGAGTGTGGTCTTACCGGCGTCGGGGTGCGATATGATCGCGAATGTGCGTCGTCGGCTTATTTCGTCGGTCAGTTGTGACATTGGTTTGTGGTTTTTGCTTTTTGGAGTGCAAAGTTACGCAGTTTTTCGTGATTTTACAGTAATTTTGCAGAATAAACATACAGCTATGCAACTGACCAACCAGATGAGGAAGGATGTGGCCGCACTCGACGAGGCACGCACCCGGCGTCAGGCCCGTCTATTCAAAGCCGAGGGCCAGAAATGTGTGAACGACACTCTCGGACATTTCACACTCCACAGTCTGTATGCCACGGCAGCCTGGGCCGAAGCCAATGACGGCCTTGTCAGCCTGGCCGCCGACAGGATGGCTGTGGTGACAAGGCGCGATCTGGAGCGGATGAGTCATCTGTCGACGCCTCCTCAGGTCATAGCCGTTTATGACATGCCGGAGGAATGCATACCCTTGAACATAGGCGTGGACAACCTCGCGCTTGTACTCGACGGCATACAGGATCCGGGCAATATGGGTACGATCATGCGTGTGGCCGACTGGTTTGGAGTCGAGACCGTGGTATGTTCAGCCGACTCGGCTGATCCATATTCTCCCAAAGCGATAATGGCAAGCATGGGATCAATATCAAGGGTAAGGCCAGTCAGAACTGATATAGCAGGACTGCTTCAAAAGACGGAGGCTACAGTATGTGGCACATTTCTTGACGGAACAGACCTCTACCGGAGCGATCTGCCACAGTCAGGGGTGATAGTAATGGGCAGTGAAGGACATGGCATATCCGATTCCGTAGCATCGATGGTGGACATGCGGCTGAAGATTCCAGCATATCCTCCGGAACGCAATGGCGCCGAATCGCTCAACGTCGGCATGGCCACAGCTATAATCATGGCTGAATTCCGCCGCAGACAAATGCAATAAGCAAGTGTTCGAATCAACCTCATATTGTTTCATTAAATCCGAGCACTTGCTTAGAATATTGTCTAAAATTCATATCACTTTGCTTTTGAGAGTCTTTCCAGCGTCTTTTTGTTTGCTCCCCGGTCATGTAGCTACGGCTACACTCCCTCATCACAAACAAAAATCCATCTGACAATCCTTCTCA
>NZ_PUED01000121.1 GCF_003024925.1 Paramuribaculum intestinale | reverse complement strand
GGTATGAGTTGCGCCGTCTGCCTCAAAGCGGCGTGTGGGAGGTGGTGTTGCCGTCCGATGCGATTTGTCACGGCCAGCTCTACAAGATGATGGTGCGCTGGCAGGGAGGTCAGGGTGAGCGTATACCGGCTTATGCCACACGTGTGGTGCAGGATGAGCAGACGCACATATTCTCCGCGCAGGTGTGGGATCCGGCGGAGCCGTACATATGGAATGTCGACAAGTTTCGTCCGGATACAAAGCCGTTACTGATCTATGAGTGCCACATCGGCATGGCGCAGCAGCGTGAGGGTGTTGGCACTTATCGTGAATTCAAGGATCTGGTGCTCCCGCGTATTCATGCCGACGGCTACAATGCCATACAGATCATGGCTATTCAGGAGCATCCGTATTACGGGTCGTTCGGTTATCACGTGTCATCGTTTTTTGCGGCTTCGTCGCGATTCGGCACTCCGGAGGAACTGAAAGAGCTTATAGATCGAGCCCATGAGCTGGGTATAGCCGTGATCATGGATATAGTCCACTCTCATGCGGTGAAAAACGAAGTGGAAGGGCTCGGACGCCTCGATGGCAGCCACGATCTGTATTTTTACGGCGACGGACGTCGGGAGCATCCGGCATGGGATTCGCTCTGCTTCGATTACGGCAAGAACGAAGTGTTGCATTTTCTGCTCTCCAACTGCAAATATTGGCTTGAGGAGTATCGTTTCGACGGCTTCCGTTTTGACGGTGTGACCTCAATGCTGTATTACAGTCATGGGCTCGGGCAGGCTTTCGGCTCGTATGACGACTACTATAACGGTCATCAGGATGTGAATGCCATCACATATCTGACTTTGGCCAACAAACTGATACATCAGATCAATCCTTCGGCAATCACCATAGCCGAAGAGATGAGCGGCATGCCGGGCCTGGCTATACCGTTCAAGGACGGGGGCATCGGTTTCGATTACCGTATGGCCATGGGAATACCCGACTATTGGATCAAGACTCTGAAAGAGAAAAAAGACGAAGACTGGCATCCGACGTCGATATTCTGGGAACTGACCAACAGGCGTGCCGATGAAAAGACAATCTCCTATGTAGAAAGCCACGATCAGGCTCTGGTGGGCGACAAGACGGTGATTTTCCGTCTGATCGACGATCAGATGTACTGGCACATGATGAAGGATGACGACAATATGACCGTGGCGCGTGGCATGGCCTTGCATAAGATGATACGTCTGGTCACGGCGTCGACCATCAATGGTGGCTATCTCAACTTCATGGGTAACGAGTTCGGCCATCCCGAGTGGATCGATTTCCCGCGCGAGGGGAACGGATGGAGCTACAAGTATGCCCGTCGGCAGTGGGATCTTGTTGACCGTAAGGAGCTGAAATACTCTTATCTCAACGATTTCGACAATGCGATGATCTCGCTGATAAGCGGCGTATATAATTTCCAGGATCTGCCTGTTACGAAATTGTGGGAGAAGGACGATGATCAGATTCTGGCATACCGTCGCGGAGATCTTGTGTTTGTGTATAATTTCAACCCGTTCAAATCGTTCTCTGATTACGGCATACTGACGCCTCCCGGCGAATATCAGGTGGTGTTGTCGAGCGATAGTCCGCTTTATGGTGGCTATGGCAATATCGATGAAACTGTACACCATTTCACAATTCCCGATCCGTTGTTCGAACCCCATGGTGTCGCATGGCTCAGACTATATATGCCGGCGCGCTCGGCACAGGTGCTCAAGCTTGTGGCCGGTTCGGGGAAAAAGGTGTCGAAGGCTTCGTCGTCAAAGATGTCTGAGGAGACGAAGCGTAAACCGGGTCGTCCGAAGAAGGCAGATTCTGAAGCGGAGACGCCGGTGGCAAAGCGCAAGCCCGGTCGTCCGAAGAAGGCAGATCCTGAAGCGGAGGCTCCGGCGGTAAAGCGTAGACCCGGCCGCCCCAAGAAGTCAGAGGCTGAAAAGCCTGCGGGACGCAAACCGGGTCGTCCGAAAAAAGAAGAATAAACATACTCCGGATAACATGCGGTGTGGCGGTAGTAGTGAAAATGCCGTCGCACCGCATGCGTTTTACCAGGCTGTGCGCGCCACATGTTATGCGCAATAGTGCACAATTGGCGTAGATTCGTATTTTTACGTTGATTAACGGTGGTGATAATAAAAAAATGATTAACTTTGTGGGCTAAATGGCGAATATGGCGTTTCTGAGATGTGAGCGCCTGTAACCTGACCCTAAGCCTGCGATGAAAGTCAAGATACATAGAGAAGGAACCAATATTCTGATTGTTCTGCTGCTGATACTGTCGGTGGTCAATGCTTCGGCGTGGATGTTTATCCGTCCGGCGGCAATCCCCATCGTGTTCACATCGGTATCGGGAGTGTTCTATCTCTTGGTAGTGAATTTTTTCCGTTCGCCTCGCCGTCATTTCCCCGGCAAGGTGACTGACTCGCTTGTCGTATCGTCGGTCGACGGGCGCGTGGTAGCTTTGGAGAAGGTCTATGAGAGTGAAGTGTTGCATCGCGACGTGATACAGCTTTCGGTGTTTATGTCGGTGGTCAATGTTCATGCCAATTGGTTTCCGGTCAACGGTGTTGTGAAGCTCGTGCGTCATCATTCCGGCCGTTTCCTGTCGGCTTATCTTCCCAAGGCGAGTCTGGAAAACGAACGGTCGACGATTCTGATCCGTGCCAGCAATGGCAGCGACGTTCTCGTCAGGCAGATAGCCGGAGCTGTAGCCCGGCGTATAGTGACTTATGCCGAAGTCGGTGAAGAAGCCAGCATTGAAGATCATCTCGGTTTTATAAAATTCGGATCGAGGGTCGATATATTTTTGCCTCTGGATACCGAAATACTTGTGAAAATCGGCGACAAGACGGTGGGTGGAATCACTGAAGTGGCGCGTCTGCGCGATCCATCCCAGTCAAATTCGTAAAGTGTTTCTCCAATCAAGCCCCAATGTCAATATTTACCCGCGTAAAAGCCAATATACCTAATTCCATCACCTGTCTGAATCTTCTCAGCGGTGCCTGCGCATGTGTGTTTGCGTTTCACTATCAAGAGGTCTTCGGCCCATTGTCGGGCTATCAGTGGGCGTTTGTGCTCATGGCAGCCTCGGCAGTGTTTGATTTCGCTGATGGAGCCATGGCCCGTCGGCTGCACGTATATTCACTGCTCGGCAAGGAACTCGACTCGCTGTCGGATCTGATAAGTTTTGGCCTGGCTCCTGCTCTGTTGATGTTTAACACAGTAGAGTATTTCCACGGTGGGTGGACCTGGTGGGCGTTCTGTTCGCTGGTCATAGTGCTTTTCGGTGCTCTGCGTCTTGCGCGGTTTAATATCGATGACCGTCAGACAACATATTTTATCGGTATTCCGATTCCGGCCAATGCTATTTTCTGGATCGGTTTTGTGGCATGGAATCATGCCAATATGTATCTTGGGGATATGCCTACGGCGCTGATACTTATAGCGTTCTCCTCGCTGATGATATGCTCGCGGCCGATGTATTCGCTCAAGTTTGTCAATTTCGGTTGGCGTGAGAATTTTACCCGTTATGTCATCATTCTGGCCACATTGCTGTTTGTCGTGACCGAAGGCGTTTCGGGCTTGGCATGGGCGATGCTGTTTTACGTGGTCGTTTCGCTGGCAAGCAAGAAGCGGATTGTTTCGGAGTGATCCGTTGAATCTATTGCTACAGCCCAAGGGGAGGGCTGCCGAACATATCTGGCCTCATAACCGTTTATTAACTGCGAACTATGAGTATTTTTCTGATACTTTTACTGATATTTCTTTTTTATCTGCTGCGTCCGGCGTTCAAGGTGTGGCAGACAATGAACCGTTTGCGACGTGAGGCTCGGTCGGCTTTCGAGCAGGGAGCGTCGTCGTACAGGCGCTCCGGCGACACGGGTAATTACCGGTCACGCCGCAGGCAGGAGTCCGCGCCGGTTCATCGTAAGGTATTCAGCCGTGATATGGGTGAGTATGTCGCTTTCGACGAAATATCCGAGGAGAGATCTTCGACATCACCTGACGGCGATAAAAAAACTACGGTTGTCACCGAATCACAGGTGACCGACGTTGAATGGGAGGATCTGCCTCCGAAGGAATGACCGGATCCGGTTCTCTTCGGTGCCGTATTGCTGTTTGTGCGAATGGCGGTCGGGTCGACGGATCGATAATGCAGGAAAATTTACTAACTTTGCTGCATGAAAAGCAATAATCTATGTGTGTTGATGCTCGGCGGTGCCAAGCGTGTATCGGTAGCGCGGCATCTGCAGGCTGCCGCCGCCCGTCGTGGCTTGACTCTTGACATACTTTCCTACGAGCTGGAATGCAGTGTGCCGATAGCATCCGTAGGCCGTGTGATCAAAGGACTGAGGTTTGCCGATGCCGGTGTTGTCGACGATATCCGCCATGTGATCAGTAGTGAACAGGTCGATCTGGTATTGCCTTTTGTCGACCCGGCGGTTGAGGTCGCAGCATCTCTGGCCGGTACGGTCAACGCTTTTGTTCCAGTGTCGGATGGCGCTCTGTGCAGAGTGATGTTCGACAAAGGGGAGGCCGACGGATGGTTCCGGGCTCATTCGCTTCCGGTGCCTGATCGTGTAGAACTGCCTTTCGGCGCATCATCGCTCCCGGTTATCCTCAAGCCCAGGCACGGTTCGGCTTCCAAGGGTATTGTCGTGTGCCGCCGCATGTCGGACATCCCTGAAAATTTGGATGCGCCGGGCTATATGGCTCAGAAATATATCGATAATGCCGAGGAGGTGACGGTAGACTGCTATGTCGGTGTTGACGGCAGGGTGCTTTCGGTAGTGCCGCGAATCAGACTCGAGACCGCCGGAGGCGAAGTGACGAGAAGCGTAACCGTCAAGGATGAAGCGCTGATGGAGCTTGCCCGCAGGGTGCTTGCCTCCGGTTTGTTCCGCGGGCCTGTGACAGTGCAGCTGATACGCGACCGAAAGTCGGGTCATACCATGGTGATGGAGGTCAACCCGCGTCTTGGAGGCGGCGTGGTCACTTCGATAGGAGCCGGATCGGGTATAGCCGACATGCTGATAGGTGAAACTCTTGGCGAACGGATGGAGCCTGTCGACAACTGGCGCGACAATACTCTCGTGGCGCGTTATCTCGAGGAGGTGGTGTTCTGATATTTTTTATTTGATTCAGTTTGTCTTATGCAGATAGTGATAGATCTTGACGGAACGATATGCAGGGAGATGAGGCAGTTCTCCCGACCGCTGGCCGAACCGATTCCCGGAGCGGTCGAAACGGTCAATGAATTGTATGACCGTGGCGACACGATAATAATCTATTCAGCCCGGACATGGGCCGAATATGAGGTGACGGTAGACTGGCTTCGGCGACATGGGGTGAAATACCACCAGCTGATGTTGGGCAAGCCGGTAGGCGATCTGTGGATCGACGACCGTTCGGTCAATCCGCGCGATATGGGATGGGACGGGATACGCAAACAACTGATCGATACAAAGCAATGAGCAAGGTAGTGATAATAGCGGAGGCCGGAGTGAACCACAACGGATCTTTAGAAATGGCCTGCAGGCTGGCCGACGAGGCAAAACACGCCGGCGCCGATTACGTAAAGTTTCAGACCGGAATCCCCGAAAATGTGATTTCCGTACGGGCCGAGCAGGCTGAATATCAGAAGCACAACACCGGGACGTCGGAGAGTCAGCTCGACATGGTGAGAAAGATAATGCTGCGGCCCGATGACTTCAAGCCATTGAAGGAGTATTGCGACAGCATAGGGATACGTTTTTTGTCGACTCCTTTCGATCTTGACTCAATCGACATACTGAAGCCACTGGAGATGGATCTGTGGAAGATACCTTCGGGCGAGATCACCAATCTGCCATATCTGCGCAAGATCGCGTCGATGGGGCAGCCGGTGGTGATGTCGACCGGCATGAGTAGGCTTGGCGAGGTCGACGACGCGGTGGGTGTGCTGCTTGACGGCGGTCTTACGCTCGATATGATAACGCTGCTCCATTGCAATACGGAATATCCGACGCCATATACCGACGTAAACCTGCGGGCAATGCTTACGCTGCGCGATGCGATCGGTTGCCGTGTGGGTTACAGCGATCATACGCTCGGCATTGAGGTGCCGGTGGCAGCGGTGGCTATGGGAGCCGAGGTGATAGAGAAGCATTTCACTCTCGACAAGACACTTCCGGGCCCTGATCATGTGGCTTCGCTCGAACCGGCGGAACTCAAGGCGATGGTGTCGGCGATCCGTCATACCGAGGCGGCACTTGGCTCGGGTCGTAAGGAGGTCAGTCGCTCCGAGCGCAAAAATATTGCGATAGCGCGCAAGAGTATCATAGCCGCTCGCCCGATCAGCAAAGGCGAGCGATTCAGCCACGACAATCTTACCGTAAAACGTCCGGGCAACGGAATCAGTCCGATGCTGTGGGATACGGTGGTAGGACTTGAGGCTCCGCGCGATTTCGAACCTGACGAACTGATAGAACTGAGATGAAAGCGATCTCGCCACGCAAGATTTGTTTTATCACCGGTACAAGAGCTGATTTCGGTATCATGAGCCGGCTGATGAAGGATCTAAGCCAGGTTGAAGGTGTCACGCTCCAGATAGTGGCTACCAACATGCACCTCTCGGCTCGACATGGCATGACGGTCGACGAGATTACGGCCGAAGGGCTTCATGTCGATGAGCGGGTGGAGATGGATCTGTCAGGCGACGACCGGCGGTCGACCGTCAAGTCCATGTCGCAGTGTCTGGGGGGAATGGCTGATGCCCTCGACAGGCTTAAGCCGGATATATGCGTGATTCTCGGCGACAGATACGAAATGCTTGCTGCCGCTTCGGCTGCAATGATCATGGGGGTTCCGGTGGCTCATCTTTATGGGGGCGAGATCACGGAGGGAGCCTACGATGATTCCATACGTCATGCCATTACAAAGCTCTCGCGTATTCATTTCACTTCGACCGAAGAATATCGTCGTCGTATCATCGCCATGGGTGAGGATCCGTCGACAGTTTACAGGGTCGGGGCTCTCGGTGCC
Organism: Paramuribaculum intestinale; assembly: GCF_003024925.1. Lineage (GTDB taxonomy): Bacteria > Bacteroidota > Bacteroidia > Bacteroidales > Muribaculaceae > Paramuribaculum > Paramuribaculum intestinale. Next base: position 623 of record NZ_PUED01000121.1, on the reverse strand, counting down.
GACAATATCGCTTCGATGTCGGTCATGACACTCGGCGAACTGGAGGAGAGCCTGGGCATGAGCCTTTCGGACGAATTCCTGCTCGCCACATTCCATCCTGTCACGCTTGAGCCCGGACAGGCCGCAGCGCAGACCCGAGCTTTGCTTGAGGCTCTTGAAGAGCGTCTGGGGCAGACGAAGGTGTTGTTCACAATGCCCAATTCTGATTCGGAGGGGGATACGGTGGCATCGTTGATCGCGGCATGGGCGCAGCGGCATCCGGGGTGTGTGAAAGCGGTGGCTTCGCTTGGCAGAGCACGGTACTATTCCGCTCTAAGGCATTGCATGGCAGTGGTGGGTAATTCATCGAGCGGGCTGACAGAAGCTCCGTCGATGGGAGTGCCGACGCTAAACATCGGCAATCGTCAGCGAGGTCGTGCTCAGGGTGCCACGATTGTCAATTGCGAGGCTACGCGCGGCGATATATCGGCCGGACTCGATATGGTCATGAGCCGGGAGATGCGCGACCGCTGCCGGCGCAATCCAGACAATCCCTATGCTTTTCACGGAACTCTTGAGGCGATAATGAAAGTGCTGCTCTCTACGCCGCTCCCTTTGCCGGCGTTCAAGCCGTTCTATGATGT
>NZ_PUED01000120.1 GCF_003024925.1 Paramuribaculum intestinale | reverse complement strand
GCTATCGATAAAGTGATAATGGCTGCCATTGCACCTAATGATACAGATAAAGTGCGCATGTATTCGATTGACATTGATGACTATGCCGAATTTGGGCTAAACGAGGCAGACGCTCCCGAAGCTTCATGGGCGCGATATATTTTCGGCGTTTGTCGTGAGATTCTCAAACGTGGCGGTGTTGTAAAGGGTTTCAATGCCGTGTTTGCAGGCAATGTGCCTCTCGGCGCGGGACTAAGCTCGTCAGCTGCACTTGAAAGCTGCTTCGCTTTCGCTCTCAACGACCTGTTTAACGACAATCAGATTGACAAGTTTGAGCTTGCCAAAATCGGTCAGTCAACAGAACACAACTATTGTGGTGTCAACTGCGGTATCATGGACCAGTTCGCATCCGTGATGGGTCAGAAAGGAAAACTGATGCGCCTCGACTGCCGTTCTATGGAGTTTGAATACTTCCCATTCAACCCCGAAGGCTACGAGCTTGTCCTGATTGACTCACGTGTCAAGCATGAATTGGCTGATTCTCCCTACAACAAGCGTCGCCAGTCGTGTGAGCGAGTGGCAAAACGTCTCGGCATAGAGACACTGCGAGATGCAACTATGGAGATGCTTGACTCCATCCGTACCGACATCACCGCCGAGGATTATTTCCGTGCCAAATTCGTGATAGAGGAAAAAAGCCGTGTGCTTGCCGTATGTGATGCCCTCAATGCAGGAGACTATGAGACGGTCGGAAAGAAGATGTATGAGACCCACCACGGCTTGTCATACGACTACGAGGTGAGCTGCGAGGAACTTGACTTCCTCAATGATATTGCCAAGGAGTGCGGAGTCTCCGGCTCGCGCATTATGGGCGGAGGGTTCGGTGGATGTACCATAAACCTTGTGAAAAAGGATCTTAGAGACAGTTTCATCAAGACTGCCAAGGCCAAATTCAACGAGAAATACGGTCATGAGCCGAGTGTCTATCCCGTTGTCATAAGCGACGGAGCGCATAAGGAGGAATAGTCATGGAAAGCAAGAGAACAGTTCTAATCTCAGGCGGTGCGGGCTATATTGGCTCGCACACCGCCGTCGAGCTTATTAATGCCGGTTATTACGTAGTTATTATCGACAATCTTACCAACTCCGAGCGTGACTCTGTTGCCGGAGTTGAGAAGATAACCGGAAAGAAAGTGGCTTTTGAGGTCGTAGACACCTGCGACCGCGCACAACTCAAAACCGTATTCGAGACCTACCCGTTCGACACAGTCATCCATTTTGCCGCATACAAGGCTGTTGGCGAATCAATGGCTGAACCGCTCAAATATTATCAGAACAACCTCGTTTCGTTCATGAACATCGTTGCAATGATGAAAGAGTATGGCCGCCCCAATATCCTTTTCTCATCGTCGGCAACTGTCTATGGCGAAGCCGAGCATCTCCCCGTAACTGAACAGACTCCGCGCCAGCCGGCAACTTCGCCCTACGGTAACACCAAGCAGATTGCTGAGGATATTCTCCGCGACAGTTGCCGGGCTTATGATAATGTCAGAGGCATAGCTCTCCGATATTTCAATCCTATCGGTGCGCATCCCTCGGCACTTATCGGTGAGTTGCCCCGTGGTGTACCCAACAATCTTGTCCCGTTCATCACACAGACTGCCGCCGGTATCCGTGAACGTTTGAGTGTGTTTGGCAACGATTACGACACACCCGACGGAACCTGCCTTCGTGATTACATTGATGTCGTTGACCTTGCCAAAGCTCATGTCGCTACCGTCAACCGCATGACTTCCGACAAGATGGAAGATAGATATGAGATATTCAACATTGGTACCGGTCGCCCTATATCGGTTCTTGAACTGCTGACTACTTTCGAGAACGTCAATAATATAAAACTACCATATACGATTGTCGATCGTCGCCCGGGTGATGTCCCCGCTGTATGGGCTGAGACATCGCGTGCCAATGAGGTATTGGAATGGAAAGCAGAACGTACTCTCAACGAAACACTAAAATCGGCATGGGAGTGGGAAAAGCATGTAAGAAACATCATATAAATAATTCGATGAAACCGACTTTATACGTATTAGCTGCCGGAATGGGCAGCCGCTATGGAGGGCTGAAACAGCTTGACGGCCTTGGTCCTCATGGAGAAACAATAATGGACTACTCGATCTATGATGCCATCCAATCCGGATTCGGCAAAATCGTCTTTGTAATTCGCAAAGACTTCGAGCAGGACTTCCGCGACAAAATTCTATCAAAATACGAAGGCCATATCCCCGTCGAGGTAGTTTTCCAGTCAGTCGATAAACTGCCCGGCGGATTCAAGTGCCCTGACGACCGTACAAAACCATGGGGACCGGCACATGCCGTGCTTATGGCCAAAGGCTCAATCAACGAACCCTTCGCAGTTATCAACGCCGATGACTTCTATGGGCGCAATTCATTTGAAGTCATTGCCCAAGACCTCATGCGCCCGCGCGACCGCAAAGGAGATTATGCTATGGTTGGCTTCCGCGTAGGCAACACCATGACCGAGAACGGTGGTGTTTCACGCGGCGTGTGTGAAAACACGGATGGTCTGCTGACATCCGTTGTAGAGCGTAAATCAATTGCCTACGATGCCGACCACAACATTGTCTTCACCGATGAGAACGGCCAAGAGCAGACACTTGACCCAATGACACCGGTATCAATGAACATGTGGGGATTCACTCCCGACTATTTTGATTATGCCGAGCGTGAATTTATCAAGTTTCTCAAACGCGATCTGACAACGCCAAAGGCCGAGCAAGTCATTCCGGATGTAGCCGACGCACTCATCAAGTCAGGCGAAGCGACAATAAAAGTTCTCGACACAGACTCAAAATGGTTTGGTGTGACATACGCCGAAGACCGTCCCGGAGTAGTAACCAAATTTGCAGAATTGCATAAGTCGGGGCTGTATCCAGAAAAACTTTTTTGATGGTATTTTAAGGTAATAAGATTGTTTGGAGGGATTCTGGTTTTTCGGGATCCCTCTTTTATTAATAAGCACATTAAACATAAATTATGAACAAGGTTTTAATCGTTGAAGCCTCCGACTCCGACCGTCGGCTCATGTCCGCATTGCTCAGCAATGTCGGCTATGAGCCTATCGCTGTTGGAACGATGGAGGCTACTAAGGATGCGGTGGCAAAACTGCCACCCGGCGCAGCGATTGTCGCAGGACTGAGGTTCAGCGGCGGTACTGCCAAAGAGTTAGTTAACTGGCTAAAAGCTGAGAAAAAGGATTTCCCGGTCATAGCCATAGTGGAACGTCTCGGAGACACGGACGCAACGGATGTGATGGAAGACCATGGTGCTGTGTCGGTCGTTCAACGACCGGCTATCGACAAACGGCTTCCCGAACTGATGAAGAAGTATGTCCGCGATGTCGATGATGTAATCTTCACTAAAGGAGGACTGATTCATCGTCAAAGCAAAGAGTTCTGTGAGATAGAAAAAGTCATCCGTCAGATTGCCTCTACCGATGTAAACGTAGTGATTATTGGCGAAAGTGGCATGGGTAAAGAGATGATTGCTCTTGAAATATATCGCTTGAGCAATAGATCCGGAAATGCTCTTATGGAAATCGAAGCAGGCAGTGCCGCTCTTGTTGGCAAGGATAACCCGGAGTCCGGTAGAAGCAAAACATACAATCGGATAAAGGGATACTTCAATAACACCAAAGGCGGCACGATAATCATCAAGAACATACATCTTCTTGACTTTGAAAAACAATCTGTGCTTCTTCACATCCTTTCTGAGGAACACCCTGATGTCCGTGTCATCTGCACCGCAGAACCAGAACTACTTGAGATGGTCAGAGAAAAGTCGTTCCGCCCAACACTATTCTACTACTTGCGGGAACTTGACATATATGTGCCGTCACTGCGACGCGTTAAAGTGGATATCCCGATTATTGCTGACTATTATCTTCAACATCTGGCAAGTGAAAAAGGCGAACCACCCAAACGCCTTTCAGCGTCTGCCGTAAAACTGCTGAAGCAACACAGTTGGCCGGGTAATATCCGAGAACTGAAAGTGGCAATTATTCTTGCCGCACAAAACGTCGATGGCTCAGTAATCAATGCTGATGACCTTACAATCTGTCATGCGACTCCGATAATGAAGGAGACACTTCTGCTTCGGGATGAAAATGAAGAACGTTGCCGGATTGAAGATGCCATGTCACAAGCCCAAGGGGTCAAAGCACAAGCTGCAAAATTATTGGGAATAGATCGCAAGACCCTTTCCTACAAATTGAAAAACTATGGAATGGGATGATGGACGGCAACATCGGACAACTGATAATTCAAAAATTTTTCGTAATTTTGTACTGAATTAGACATACTGGCAGCCGAGGAGTCGGCTGATATACTGATAAATCATAACATAACACCGCATTTTGTTCAGTGTAAAGTCTGGTAAATTTTATACGTGAGAGCACGATGCGTGATGCTTATGCTATGCGATTGCATAGCGTACCGTCACGTTTCTCTCACAAGGTACACCAGACACCTACACCGAAGAACGTGTTCGGTGCGCTTTTTTTATTTAGGGGTGTGGTAATATTCCCCAGAACGGGTATAGTTGCCCCGATTGTCCTATTTAACTATCCTTAATTCTACAGCAGCCCAAACCTTTTAATCGACTATAAAACAATACCATCATTATTTTAACACCATTAGTGCAATCCATCTGTAATATCGTTCGGTTTATAATGCCGTGATTCTAAAGAACTATTTTTACAAATAACCTCACGTTTATAAGCCGATGGCACACAACTCTACACAACCTCTTTGCGACAGCGTTGCGGAAGGTCATATCGAAACGACAGTCGGTATGACCGAAAATAACAAGTCACTTGTCAGCGAGTCGCTCAATATTTTCATCCTGATTGAACATGAGTTTTTCATCGGCGTTGAAGCCGGAGAACTTGACAATATCAAAGACACATACGCCACCTTTACAAAAGCAATCGTGATGCTGTTTCACGGCAGCCACAACAAATCGGAGGTACATTCGGCACTTATAGTTGCCGAAGACCATCTGACTATCATCCTTGAAGATTCCACCCATCTTGATGAGAGTTTTCTCCGATTTGTAGAGCGTGCCATCAAATTCATCAAGCGTTATCTCGACCGCATAGGCGAGTGGGTAAAGGACAATCCCCTGAACGACGGAGAGGTTGCAATCGTATCCGCTACTGTTTCTGGTGACAGCATCGCCGTTGAAGAAGTATCGTCTATCCAATGGGACGGCAAGTTTACAGAATTAGTAGAGCTTGTTCTCGCACTCCTTATATCCGGTAAAATATCCGCTGAAACCGATGCCGAGTTTATCCGTACTATATTCCGCATTTTTGGAATCAAGAAGAACCTGACCGAATACTATAAGGCTCTGAAAAAGATTGAAGAGAAGCATCCGAAGGACGATGATATGCCCGGTCGTTGCAAGGCACTTCGGCAGTTACTCGAAGATACCGAGAAAGAACTGCAACGCAGATACCTCGGCAAAAGGGCATGAAAAATCCGCAGTCATACAGACCTGCCGTACAACTGCGGATAATAAGTTCAGTCGCTGTTCGCTTCCCGTGCCAGACGTACCTTCTCTCTGAGGACAATCTCCCTTACATCCTGCTTCACCTGATTGTAATTGTCCTGTATCGCAATATCCATAGCCTCCTTTGTCGGGATGTCGGTCAGAATGGGTATAGGCTTGTAAGCCTTCTCTTCCCGTGCCACTGCTTTCGTATCCACTACAATCTCGGCATGGAAAATCTTCTGGTCGATACGCTCGTCAAAGTTGTCGCTGACTGCTCCGACAAACATACCCTGCGTCAATGTGGAAATCTTACTTGCCGGAATAAGACTATCCATCTGCGTGTTGAATGAATGGCTCACGTCCTGACGGTTGATGGATATGGACTGGCGTTTCTGGAGTACCTTACCGAATCGCTCGGAAAGTGTCTTGGCGGTTTCTCCGACAACCTGCCCTGAAAAGATATTGCCGACGGTGTTCATCACCACTGCCGCCTCCTTGTCGCCGTAGTCACGTTTCAACTGCGAGAAGTCCTGAAAGCCGAGACAAACGGCAACCTTGTTGCTTCGTGCAGTGGCGATAAGGTTATCGAGACCCTTGAAATATATCGTCGGAAGCTCGTCTATCACCACACCCGATTTGAGCATATTCTTTTTGTTGATGAGCTTGACAATACGTGAATTGTATAGACCGAGGGCGGCCCCATAGATGTTCTGACGGTCGGGATTGTTGCCGACACAAAGTATCTTCGGATGCTCCGGGTTGTTGATGTCGAGAGTGAAGTCGTTACCGGTCATTATCCAGTAGAGTTGTGGTGAAATCATGCGAGACAGCGGGATTTTGGCTGATGCTATCTGACCATAGGCTAAGCACCCGGCGCCTTTCCGTGTTTTAACACGGTAGGTTTCCAAGCACTCGCCTCCGAACCGTGCTGACAGGTCTCCCCGTACACGGCTCTCCACCTTCTCTTTCAGTCTAACTTTCCCGAATGTATCTTGTGATGGCATACTGAACATACTGCTAATGTTTTACGTTTACGTGAAATCATTTTAATTTCCCAATCACTTTTGCCTTTAAGGTCTTTTAGTTTGCGTACATGGTGCATTTCAAGGTTATCCGTAGCACCGCAGTTTTCACATACCCGTGCTTGAAGTCTCTTGATTAGACCATTTCTGCCACCAGTTATGGCAATAGTGTTTGGCAATCTGTCATCCAAATACCTATTGGGTAGTTCCTTTCGCTTAAAACCTTTATCGTAGAACTCACGTTTGAACTCATATCCTCTTTTGTTGGTGTACGGTATGGCGAACACCCCGTTTTTCTTGTACTTCGCAATGATTTTCTTTTTCGAGGTACTGTACTTTGCGGCATACGTCTTATACATACTGTATTCCATGATATTGTAGAATGAGTCAATGACGGGACTATTGTTTGCTATTGAGTAGAAATTATAGAACCCCATGATTTCGGAGTTATATTGGCTTATAATCTCCAAATCATCAAGGCAGCGCATATATGTACGACCTTTAGGCTTCCAAACCTCCTTGCCATTTTGCACAATGATTTTTAGCGCATCATATTCAAGGAGCTTCTTCCGCATGACTTCGGTTGTCACATACAGTACTATCTTATGGTCTAAACTTCTTGTCAGATGTCCGTTCTTATCTCTATGGGTTTCATTGGATTTGCGTACGAATACGTCATAACCAAGAAATTTGGCATGTTTCCTCGCATTGGTTATCAGCGTTTTCTCATCGGATAGTTCCAGCTTCAGTTTGTCAGCCATAAATTGCTTTATGTCCTCCTTGATACTGACACAATCCTCTTTACTGCCGATAACGCCAATGAGAAAATCATCCGCATATCTTACATATTTCAAACGTTTCATCGTTGCATCCATTTCATCACTTGCTGGATAGTTGAGACGTTCTCTGACAATTTCCTTGATTTGCATCAACAGTCGTTTCCGTTCCGTTTTGTCCGTTGATTTTTTCAGTTTGGTTACTAACTTGGCTTTCCGATGTCCGAAACGTTTTACTATCGGATTTTCCTTGCGCCTTTTCCCTTTGTTGAATTTTTCAGTGTATTCCTTGATGTATTTGTCGAACTTGTCAAGATAGATATTTGCCAGTATAGGGCTTATTATCCCACCTTGTGGCGTTCCGCTGTACGATTTATGAAATACCCAATCTTCCACATATCCGGCATTCAGAAACTTTCGGAT
>NZ_PUED01000012.1 GCF_003024925.1 Paramuribaculum intestinale | reverse complement strand
AAAGCATGGGGACTGAACGTTAGTCACGGGTTTTGCCACCCCCTAATCTGCCTTGTTCCATGCTTGTGATGCCTGATATTTGAAGATAAATTTATTCAAAAACATTTAACCGTACAAATGTACGACCTCTAATATAAATCTTATGCCAAAACAGTTGACAAAAGTAATGCTGGCATGCCTTCTCAGTGCAGGAGGCTGCTATCAGGCTGTCTACGCTCAGGAGGCAGCCGGCGTGTCCCAGACAAATGGGACCTGTACCGGCACCGTGACCGACTCAACGGGTGAACCGATGGTCGGAGCTTCGGTGTTTGTCATTGGTACGAACAAGGGAACATCGACCGATATCGACGGCCGGTTCTCGCTCACAGGTGTTAATAAAGGTGCTACTCTGCGTATATCCAGTGTGGGCTACACCACAGTTAACGTGAAATGGGACGGCCAGCCTCTGTCGGTGGTGCTGTCCGACGAAGGCAACCAGCTCGACGAAGTAGTAGTCGTCGGCTACGGTATCCAGAAGAAAGTGAATCTTACCGGTGCTGTCGCCACGGTCAATGGCGACGTGCTCAAGGATCGTCCGATCACCAATATCGGTCAGGGTCTGCAGGGTGTGATCGGTAACCTTAACGTATCGGCCAACAACGGTGGCGCTCCCGGTGCCACATCGTCGTTCAACGTCCGCGGTACTACCTCGCTCAACGGCGGTAGCCCGCTGGTGCTTGTCGACAACGTGCAGATGGATGCCAACCTCGTCAACCCCAACGACATCGAGTCGGTGACCGTGCTTAAGGACGCAGCTTCGGCTGCCATCTATGGTGCGCGCGCTGCCTACGGTGTGATCCTCATCACCACCAAGAAGGGTCGTGCCAACGAGAAGCCGACCATCAGCTTCGGTGCGTCGGGCTACTGGTCGCAGGCTGCCATGGAGTTCCATAAGGTCAACTCGCTCCAGTATCTCCAGATGATGAACGGAGCCGCACAGAACGACCGTGGCTCGAACTACTTCAACGATCTCGTGAACCAGTATGTTGAAGATTACTTCTACGGCCGCTACGATTCGCCGGTATTCACCGTCCCCGGATCAAACAAGTATGAGTATTGCGGCAACACCGACTGGTGGGACGCTCTCTACAAGACTTCGTTCTCACAGCTCTACAACCTCAGCATCAACGGCGGTACAGACAAGACTACCTACTACGCTTCGCTGGCTATGACCGACCAGGGAACCAACCGCCGCGGCGCCGACGAAAACTTCAAGCGCTACAACGCATCGATCAACGTCGAGACCAAGATCAACAACTGGCTGACTGTGGGCGGTAAGATCAGCAATGCCTACGTCACCCAGACCCACCCCACCGGATCGGGCAACTCGGGCGTGACAAGCATGTCAGGTATGTTCAAGAACGACCTTCGTCCGTTCATGCCTGTCAAGCACCCCGACGGTAACTGGGCCGGACAGGGCAGCTTTACCAACCCCGTGGCCGTGGCTGCCGAGGGCGGTAACTCCAAGACTCAGAACAATGACCTCTGGATGACAGGCGTTGTTAAGCTGACTCCTATAAAGAATCTCTTCGTGCAGGCCGACTACACCTGGAACGCCTACACTTCCAACCAGACTTCGCGCAACACCGCGTTTATGGAGTATGGTGTCGATGGCGAGCCTCTGGCCGACTATCCCTGGACCAGTCGTCCGACTTACATCTACAAGTATTCGGCCAACGACTACTATCAGGCATTCAACGCCTTCGCGCAGTATGACTGGACACTCGGTGGAAGCCACAACTTCACCATCATGACCGGTTACAACCAGGAAAAGAAGGTCAACGGCTCGTTCAGCGCACAGCGCAATGATCTTCTTAGCGGCAACTCCAACCAGTTCAACCAGGCCAGCGGCGACCGCAGCATGAGCTCTTCAGCCACACAGTGGTCGATCAACAGCTGGTTCGGACGTCTCAACTACAATTATCAGGGCAAATACCTTGCTGAATTTGTATGGCGCTACGACGGCTCGTCGAAATTCCCCAGCGGTGACCGCTATGGTTTCTTCCCCTCGGGATCGATCGGCTGGCGTATCTCTGAAGAAAGCTTCTGGGAAGGCATGCGTGGCTGGTGGAACAACATGAAGATCCGTGCTTCTTACGGACGTCTGGGCAACCAGGCCGTGGGATCCAACTTCCCCTATATCGCCAACATGAACTCCGGTACTCTCGGATATATCGTAGGCGGCTACAACAACCGTCCGCTGGTGGTTCAGGCTCCGGGTCTTGTCAGCGCTACTCTGACATGGGAGAAGGTTGATCAGCTCGACCTCGGTTTTGACGCTGCATTCCTCGGCAACCGTCTGACAGCCGAATTCGACTGGTATCAGCGCGACACCAAGGGCATGCTCACAGGGCAGAATCCTCTCCCCGGCGTGCTCGGCACGAACGTTCCGCAGGCCAACGCAGCCGACCTCCGTACAACCGGTTGGGAGCTCGCCCTCCGCTGGAACGACCGCGTGAACTCCATAGGCCTAAACTACTATGGCCGTGTTTCGCTCTCCGACTATCAGGCCGAGATCACCAAGTTTGACAATCCCGACAAGAACCTCGGTTCGTACTACGTAGGCCAGAAGATTGGCGAAATCTGGGGCTATGACTCCAACGGTCTTTTCCAGACTGCCGAAGAGGTGGCTTCAAGCCCGAGCCAGAGCCAGATCTGGGGTGGAACATGGGAACCCGGTATGACCAAATATGTTGACCGCAACGGCGACGGCATCATAGGCTATGGCGACAACACTGTCGACAACCCAGGCGACCGCCACATCATCGGCAACAGCACTCCGCGCTATCAGTTCGGTATCACTGTAGGTGCCGAGTGGAAAGGATTTGACTTCGATATGTTCTGGCAGGGTACCGGCAAGCGCGACTACTGGTTCGGCGGCGACGACTACTGGGCTTTCAGCAATGAGTGGTCAGTACCTCAGAAGCATACAGCCAACAACACCTGGACGCCCGAGAACACCGGTGCATTCTTCCCCCTGCTCTCGCACAACGGTGGCAAGAACGGTGCAAGCCGTCAGACTTCGACCCGCTATCTGCAGGATGCAAGCTACGGCCGTCTGAAGAGCGTGATGCTCGGCTATACTATCCCGGTCAAGGTCACTTCGAAGGTGGGAATCGAGCGTCTGCGCCTCTATGTGCAGGGTGAGAACCTCCTGACCATCACCCCGATGGAGAAGTGTGTAGACCCCGAGACCCTCGGCAACATGACCTACCCGCTTCAGCGCAAGTTTACAATAGGTCTTAACCTTACACTTTAATCAATCCCGTAAAAACTCTGAATATATGAAATTGAAATATATCGCATCGGCAGTCGTGGCCTGTGGTCTGCTTCAGGCCTGCGACTACACAGACCTGAAGCCGCTGGAAGGGTTCTCCGATCCTACATTCTGGAACACGGTCGATGACCTCGAGCTTTACGCTACCGGTCTGTTCGGAAACTTCGGCGGCGCATCGTCGACCGGCGACAGCGAGAGCGACAACATGGTGCCCGCAACCATCAGTTCGTATCTCTTCGACACATACGTGACGGCCAACGCCAGCGGCTGGAGCTACAACGACTGGTCGACAATCCGCCAGTGCAACTACTTCCTCAACCGCTATCAGCGCGTAGAGGGCAACGAGGCCGACATCAACAAGTATGTCGCTGAGGTGCGCATGATCCGCGCCCTGGCATACTATTCCAAAGTCCGTACGTTCGGCAATGTGCCCTGGTATGAATCAGACCTCCAGACCAACGACGAGGAGCTGCTCTACAAGACCCAGGATCCCCGCTCGGTAGTTGTGCCCAATATCATAGCCGACCTTGAGTTTGCAGCCCAGTGGCTTCCCGACGGTGGCAACGAAGTGATGGGTCGTCCGAGCAAGGACGCCGCCCGCGCGCTGCTCGCCCGTGTTTGCCTCTATTTCGGCACATACGTGAAGTATCACAATGCCAATGAGGAGTGCATGAAGGGATGCCATGGACTCGACGCCAACGCCCTTCTTAAGAAGGCTGCCGACGCTTCGCAGGCCATCATGAACACCGGCAAGTATGATATCGTCAAGGTCGACGCTCCCTCCGAGGCTCCCCAGCCTGCAGGCGATCCGCTCTACTACCACAACCTCTTCATCCAGACTCAGCTCTGGGGCAACAAGGAGAATATCTTCGCCCGCTACTATACGATCAATCTCGTCACCAACGAGGTGGGTCGTCAGGAAGGCAAGAACAACCTCGGTTTCAGCAAGGACTTTGCAATGAGCTATCTGATGAAGAACGGACTGCCTATCGCCAATGCCGGTTCGGGCTATAAGGGCGATGACAGCTATGCCGACGAGTTCGACGGCCGTGACCCGCGTATGATTCAGACAATCGGCAATGCCGCTATGCTCTGGTATCCCAGCGAGGACTATCCCCGCCGCGATCTGCTCGCTACTGCCAACGGTGCATGTACCGGTTATTCGTCGTGGAAATTCCACTCGTCGGACTACGAGCAGCAGCAGCCTCAGAGCTGTACTTTCGACTGGTTCCTCTTCCGCTATGCCGAAACTCTGCTCATCAACGCCGAAGCCAACGCCGAGCTCGGCACCTGCACTCAGGACGTGCTAGACAACACTGTCAACAAGCTCCGCGACCGCGTAGGCATGGCTCATCTGACCACTTCGCCTGTGGCTGACGCCGCTCCGGTCGACTACGGCTACAGCGTGTCGCCGCTGATCTATGAGATCCGTCGCGAACGCCGCGTAGAGCTGGCTCACGAGGGATTCCGTATGGACGACCTCAAGCGCTGGAATGCCATGAAGCTCCTCGAGAATCCGCTGACATTCCTCGGCATCAAGGTTACTCCCCAGCAGGAGGCATTCTTTGCTGTCGACGGTGATTTCAGTGAGGAATACATTGACGAAGAAACCGGACAGCCGATCCAGACAGGTATCACCTTCGGTGGCGACAACGGTCTGAAAGTGATCAGCTACAATGGTGACAAATATCTGATGGTCTACGGCAACGAGCCTATCTATCCAGAAGGCCGCAAGTGGAAGACCAACGACAAGCGCTGGCTCTATCCGATACCTCTGACGCAGCTGCAGTACAACAAGAACCTCGTGCAGAACTACGGCTGGGATGTTCCCTCCGCTGAGTAATCTCACGTTAAGTATGCTATAACCCGTTCGGCGACCCGGCCTCTGACGGAGGCCGGGGAGTCCGGACGAAAGTCAAATGATCAAGTGTCAAGACCGATTTGTTAGTTGGACATTAAGGTTGCGGAGAGTAGCATAGGCTTCCGCTTGATCATCAGGTGCCGTGTCAATGACACGGCACCTTTTTTGCAAAAAAAGTTTGTGGAAGATGATCCTATATGACGACCAATAGATCTTATAGGACTCATAGATCTTATAGGATTTATAGGTCTTATAGGACTTGTTGCTATCAAATGCTGGGGGAGTCTAAATAGATCGGGAGGGTATAAAAATAAAAAAATCACTCGTCATCCCGACGAATAATCTTTTTACCTTAAATCTAATACCATGAAAAACTGGAGCAAAGTTAGGCACTTTTTGGTAAATTGCAATACTTTTAGCACTCAATTAATGTATTTTAACATAAAATTATTGCAGTCGATATTCTCTTCCAATAGCCTGATGGCATCCTCTTGACTGAATAACATGCTGTATTGGCTTGATATACAACTATGAGCAATCGGACTGTTGAAGAACCGTGTCGGTCAGAACCTGACGTGGGCAAAGAGTTTGCGGTAAGAGTCGGCTGTGCCGATGCACACGAGTTCGTCGCCTTTTTCGACCTCCTTTTCGGGTTCTTCTTCGGGAAATATCCGCTGCAGTGTGCGGCTGTTGACCCCGAGCAGGTTGCGGCTCTCTTTAAGTCGGCTTACGGCTACGAGATCCATTCCGTAGGTCTTGCGCAGGTCGAGCGCGTCGTAGCGCGATCCTGTGAAAAAGTCGGGGGCGGGGAATTTCAGCACATAATGTTCGTCGTCGATGCGCATCGATTCGATTTCAGCGCCAAGTCCCATTTCGTTGACGAGATCGGAGGCTGCTCGTTGCTCGGGGGTGAGTATGCGGTCTATGTGGAAGCCTTCGAGTATCGCCTCGTGCAGCTTGTCGATGGCGCGGGCGAAGATGTGCTTCACTTCGAGTTTTTTCAGCAGTGCGACGGTGCGGATGCTTGCTCCGAAATTTTCGCCTATGGCCACAATCACGAGGTCGACGTTTTTAAGCGGGAGCACACTGAGCGACATTTCGTCGGTAGAGTCGATGATATAGGCTGTGGAAATGAAGTCTTTGATCGATTCGACAAGCGATGGGTTCTTGTCGGCTCCGATCACTTCGTGTCCCATGTTGGTGAGGTCTATGGCGAGGTTGGCTCCATAGATGCCGAGTCCGATTATCAGGTAGCGCATGTCTGGGTCAGTTTATGATGATGTTGTCTGATGGATATCTTGGCTGTATAGCCGCTTTCTGGCGTCCGGCTATGCCGGTGAGGAGCGATATGATGCCCACGCGGCCGAGAAACATCGCGGCGCAGAGCAGTATCTTCGATGCGTCGGAGAGGAGGGGAGTGGCGCCGAGCGATGATCCTACGGTGAAGAGCGCCGAGCACGACTCGAACAGCAGCGACCGTGTGGACAGCTGCGGTTCCAGCCCCAGCAACAGTAGCGAGAAAATGAGGTAGGAGATGATCGAGAGGGCTATGACGGCGTTTGCGCGTCGTATGGAATTGACCGATATGGTGCGTTGGAATGCGGTGACGTATGGCCGTCCGGTGACTATGGCGCGCAGATTGAGCAGAATGGCCGCAAGGGTGTTGACCTTCACGCCTCCGCCTGTCGACTGTGCGGCGCCTCCCACCCACATCAGGAATATTACAGCGACAAGGGTTATGTCGCGGAACGACGCCGGGTTGACAGACGAGAATCCGGCGCTGCGCGGAGTGGCCGAGTTGAAGGCTGCCTGAGTGATCTTCTGCCAGAGTGTCATGCCGGCCAGGGTATTGTCCCATTCAAGCCATAGAAATGCCGCCGCACCGGCTATAAGCAGAGCCATGAAGGTGGTGATGACGATCTTGGTGTTCATGTTGAAGGGGTGCACATTGTGCGGTTCGTGCTCGCGGTGACGCATGCGTGCCCGTAATTCGCTGATACGGCACACGACCGCGTCGCGCAGATTCACCAGTATCGGGAATCCTATGCTGCCGGCCACGACAATAGCCGTCGTAACCCAGTAGATCGAGTTGTTGCCGGCGGCGAGCAGCATGGGGTTGGACATGCCTTGCGGCAGTGTGGAGAAGCCGGCGTTGCAGAACGACGACAGCGAATGGAATGCCGCGAAAGCCATCTCCTCTTCAAGCGTCATGCCCAGTGTGCCTGTGACGCTCAGCCATATCGCTACCGCTCCGATGGCCTCCACCGTCAGGGTGAATCCGAGGATATAGAAGAGTGTGGGCACGAGAGCCGACATCGACCGCGAGTAGATCATGTCGCGCAGCAGCATCTGGGAATAGATCGAGGCGTTGCCGCTGAAAAATATGGCGAAGAAGCTCGTGAATGTCATTACTCCCAGGCCGCCTATCTGTATCAGGGCGGCCAGAATGGTGACTCCCATGGGGGTGAAGTTGGTGTAGACGTCGACAGGTGTCAGCCCGGTGATGCACACGGCGCTCGTGCTGACAAACAGGGCGTCGGTATAGCTTATGCCGGCGTAGGTGGATTTCGGCAGCATCAGCAGCAGCGAGCCGATGAATATGAATATCAGAAAACTGGTCGACAGCAGCAGCGACGGGTTGGTGCGTTTGCCTACGGCGCGGATTATGCCGTAGCATAGTGTCACGAGTGCATAGGCTCCCAGTGAGGAGTAGAGAAACGCCTCGCTGTAGAGCATCCGCTCAAGCCATGGAAGCCACGGGTGCTCCGGGTGGGGATAGATCCATGGGAGCAGCGTCAGCAAGATCATGCAGTCGACGATCCATTTCACCCAGGTGGTCTGGCGGCATGTCGGGCGGAAAAAGAATATCAGTCCGTAGGCTACGCGGAGTATGAACACTGCCTGGGCGGCTCTCAGCATCCGCCGGAGGCTTGCGGTGTCGGCCTGCGACAGGTCAAAGCCCATGTATATGATAAACCCTGCGAAGCAGGCGGCAGAAGCCACAAAAGCCGTTACGGTGAGTATGGACGCAATAAGGCGCAGTGAGGCCGCGCTGCGGTGGGTGAAGCGCTCGAACCGCCGCAGCCCCGATCGTGAGCGCCGCGACAATGACCGTAATATGTCGGAAAATGATGGCATCTCGTGCGAGTTGTGGTGTCGGATCCGTTAATTGTTAACGTCGGCCGGCATGACAAAGTTACAATAAATATCCAACATTTATCGTTATCAGTAGGCATATACACGTGTGCGCATACAGGCGCATGCCTTATGTCAATGGCCGTCGACGATTCTAAATATATATATATCAGATATTTTGTACTGGCAGTGGTCTTTTTGGCCGCAGCTGCGGGCATGCCGTTGCCTTTGCAGGCTGCCTCGCCGGCCGATTCGCTGGCCATATCGCCGGTATCGCCCACAGTGCCCCGCACCTACGACGAATTGCTCGGCGCGCCCCTGCCGGCCGATCTCGGATTGCCGCGCAATGTGGTCAGTTCGGTCGAATATGATGCCGAAAGCGGTTGCTATGTATTGCGTACCAGGGTTGGTGACAAGGATATAGCCACTCCTTTTATCCTCACGCCATCGCAGTATGCCCGCTGGCGTGAACGCAACGAGCGGAGGCAACGGTTCCGTATGCTCGACGGCGGTCCGGGTGTTGACAATGATTCCGTGCGCCGGCGTGAGCGCCGTCAGTTCGATCTTCTCGACATGAATTTTGATCTCGGGCCGCTCGACAGAATTTTCGGTCCGGGCGGAGTGAGGCTGACCACCACCGGTTCGGTACAGATCACCACGGCCGTCAAGTCGACCAAGACCGACAATCCGGCTCTGTCGCTCAATTCACGGCGCAAGACATTCTTCGACTTCGACCAGAAGATACAGGCCACTGTGGCGGCGTCGGTGGGCGACCGTATGAAGTTCAATCTCAACTACAATACCGACGCTACTTTTGATTTCGACTCAAAAAACCTGAAACTGCAGTATGAGGGCACGGAGGATGACATAGTGCGCAATATCGAAGCCGGTAATGTGAGCATGACCACCGGGTCATCGCTTATACGAGGCTCCACGGCTCTGTTCGGCATCAAGTCGACGCTGCAGTTCGGCCGGCTGACAGCCACGGCTCTCGTGTCGCAGCAGAATTCCGAAACCCGTTCGATCAACACCCGCGGCGGAGTGCAGACTACGGCATTCTCGCTCAATGCCGATGAGTATGATGCCAACCGCCACTACTTTCTGGCGCAGTATTTCCGCGATCACTACGATGAGTTCGCCTCGCGGCTGCCATACGTGGGTGGAGGCATCAACATCACCCGCATAGAGGTGTGGATCACCAACAAAGGCAACAACTACAGTCAGAGCCGCAACCTGACGGCCTTCATGGATCTCGCCGAAACAACCCGTCTGGCTTCGGATCACTGGACTGTCAGTCCATCGGCCACAGTGCCGTCAAACACGGCCAACAATCTGTTGCAGACCATCAAGAACGATTATCCCACCGCACGGTTTATCAGTTCGGTCAGTCAGGCTCTGGCGCCGTTGGGTGTCTTTGGCATACAGGGCGGCACCGACTATGAGAAGGTGGAGAGCGCCCGGCTGCTGTCGGAGTCGGAATACACTCTCAACCCCACCCTCGGGTATATCTCTCTCAAAAGCCAGCTCGCGGCCGACGAAGTGCTCGCCGTGGCGTTTGAGTACACATGTCAGGGGCAGGTGTATCAGGTGGGCGAATTCTCGGCCGACATATCCGACACGAGCCAGAGCCTCTACGTGAAGATGCTCAAGAGCACTACGCAGAATCCGCGGCTTCCCATGTGGCGGCTGATGATGAAAAACGTCTATTCGCTCGGCGCCTATCAGGTGCAGCCCGACAATTTCAAACTGCAGGTGAAGTATCTGTCGGACACTACCGGCATAGAGATCCCCTATCTGCCTGTGGCGGGCTTGAGCTCCACGCCGCTGCTTCAGCTGATGGGACTCGACCGGCTCGACTCCAACCGGGAGGGTAATCCCGACGGTTTTTTCGATTTCATAGAGGGATATACCGTGCAGACGTCGACCGGCAAGGTGATATTTCCTGTCGCCGAGCCGTTTGGCAGCAATCTTGTGGAGCGCATAGGCAGTCAGGAGGCCGCCGCGCCGTTTGTGTATCAGGAGTTGTATGACTCCACGCTTGTGGTGGCGCGCCAGTTTGCCGACAAAAACAAGTTTGTGATCACCGGCGAATACCGTGCCAGCGGCGGGGCGCAGATAAGGCTCGACGCCATGAATGTGCCGCGCGGTTCGGTGGTGGTCACAGCCGGTGGAGTGACGCTAACCGAAAACACCGACTACACCGTCGACTACGCTCTCGGCATAGTCACCATCACCAATCAGAGCATCATCGATTCTGGGCAGGATGTGTCGGTGACGCTCGAAAACCAGAGCCTCTTCTCGACCCAGCGCAAGACTCTTCTCGGACTCGACATGACCTATCGGTTCAGCAAGGATTTCTATCTGGGAGCCACGCTGATGCATTATTCCGAAAAGGCATTGACCGAAAAGGTCAACATAGGCAACGAAACGGTCAGTAACACCATCTACGGACTGAATTTCGGCTATGCCACGGAGCTGCCGTGGGTCAATACTCTGCTCAACAAAGTGCCCACGATCGACGCCACTGCTCCGTCGCGTATCAGTCTGCAGGGCGAATTGGCGCGGCTGCAGCCTGCGGCGCAGAAGAGCGGATCGGACAAGGGGAGCTCGTTTATCGACGATTTCGAATCGAGCCAGACGGGCATCGACCTGCGCTCGCCCTACTCGTGGTTTCTTGCCTCCACCCCCTACGACAACGGCCCCGACCCGCTCTTCCCGGAAGCAGCTCTGTCAGACAATCCCGAGTATGGCAAGAACCGCGCGCTTCTCAACTGGTATTATATCGACCGGATGTTCACCCAGCGCAATTCATCGCTCTGTCCGGGCTATCTGCGGGCCGATCTCAAGCAGCAGTCAAATCCTTATGTGCGCGA
This sequence comes from Paramuribaculum intestinale, assembly GCF_003024925.1. Lineage (GTDB taxonomy): Bacteria > Bacteroidota > Bacteroidia > Bacteroidales > Muribaculaceae > Paramuribaculum > Paramuribaculum intestinale. The sequence goes on along the minus strand of NZ_PUED01000012.1, from coordinate 18,699 downwards.
GGTGACATCGCGCGAGATTTTCCCCGACCGTCAGCTCACCTATGGCGAATCGTCGACCATACAGACTCTCAATCTGTCGTTCTATCCCGAAGAGCGCGGTCCCTACAATGTTGACGCGGAGCGTATCGACGATCAGGGGCGGCTGCTGCAGCCCGAAAAACGCTGGGGCGGCATCATGCGGCGTCTCGACAACACGAATTTCGAGCAGAGCAATATCGAGTATGTGCAGTTCTGGCTCATGAACCCGTTTCTCGATCCGGAAAACCCCAATACCGAGGGGGGCGACCTGTATTTCAATTTCGGAGAGATATCCGAGGATATACTCAAGGATGGGCTGAAGTCGTATGAGAACGGAATTCCGGCCGACGGCGACGACCGGTTTATGCGCACTACGTCGTGGGGACGTGTGAGCGATCAGAACTCGCTCACCTACGCCTTTGACAACAACACTACAGCGCGCCGGCGACAGGACGTTGGACTCGACGGGCTTCCCAACGACGACGAGTTTGAATTTCCCACTTACGCCGGCTATGTGGAACAGCTGCGCGGACGGCTGTCGCCCGAGGCCCGCGAGCGCATGGAGGCCGACCGGTTCTCGCCTCTCAACGACCCGGCCGGCGACAACTATCATTTCTATCGTGGACGTGACTACGACGAGCAGCGGCTCGGCATACTGGAGCGCTACAAGCGCTACAACGGAGTGGAGGGCAATTCGCTCTCGCCCGAAGAGGCCGACGATCCGCTCTATCAGTCGTCGCGCAACATGCCCGATGTGGAGGACATCAATCAGGACAACACGCTCAACGAATATGAGCGCTATTTCCAGTATCGTGTGTCGATACGTCCGCAGGATCTGCGTGTGGGCACCAACTACATCACCGACAAGCAGACCTCGCTCGTGAGTCTGCGCGACGGCACCGATGCCGAGGTGGAGTGGTATCAGTTCAAGATACCGCTGGCCGACTTCGAGCGTGTGGTCGGTTCGATAAGCGATCTGTCGACGGTGAGGTTCGTGCGCATGTTTATGACAGGCTTCCGGCGTCCGACCCATCTGCGTTTCGCTACTCTCGAACTGGTGCGCGGAGAGTGGCGCACCTACGATTACAATCTCAATTCGCGAGGCGACATGCCCGCCTCCGGGCAGCTCGACGTGTCGGTGGTCAATATCGAGGAGAATTCGGGCCGTACTCCCGTCAACTATGTGTTGCCTCCCGGAGTAAGCCGTCTGTCGGATCCGGCCCAGCAGCAGATCGTGCAGCTCAACGAGCAGTCGATGTCGCTGCGTGTCACCGATCTGGCGGCAGGTGATGCCCGGGGCGTCTACCGCAACACCATGCAGGATCTGCGCAACTACCGCCGCCTCCAGATGTGGGTTCACGCCGAACAGCTGATCGACGATCCGACAGCGCTTCGCAACGGCGAGCTTTCACTGTTTGTCAGGCTCGGCACTGACATACGCAACAATTTCTACGAATACGAGATACCGCTGCGCCTGACCCCCCACGGGCACTATGCCGATACGCGTGCCGACCGCGAAAAGGTGTGGCCTGAGCAGAACAGGCTCGATATAGCCCTGCAGACATTCGTCGACGTGAAGAAGCTCCGCAACAGAGCCAAGACAGCCGGTGAGCCGGGAGTCGGCTATGCCACGCTCTATTCCGTTCACGACCCCGAATGTGAGGCCAATACGGTGTCGGTGCTTGGCAATCCGTCGCTCAGCGACGTCAGGGTGATGATGATCGGTGTGCGCAATACATCTCCGGCCGTAAAGGAGGGCACCGTGTGGGTCAATGAGTTGAAAGTGACGGATTTCAACAGCGAAGGCGGCTGGGCGGCCAAAGGTGTGGCCAATCTGATGCTTTCGGATATAGCTACAATCGATGTCGGAGGCCAGCTCGAAACGGCCGGTTTCGGCGCTGTCGACCAGGGATTGAATTCGCGGCGGATGGACGATTTCAGACAGTTTAATTTTGCCGTGCAGACCGATGTCGGCAAGATCGTGCCGTCGAAGCTTGCCCTACGCGCTCCGGTCTATTACTCGGTGGTGAAAGAAAACACCACTCCGAAATATAATCCGCTTGACCGCGATGTGCTGCTCAATGACGCTCTCGACGATGCTTCATCGCGCCACGAACGCGACTCCATCAAAGCCTATGCTGTGGAGCGCGCCACGGTGCGCAGCTTCAGCGTGTCGGGGCTGAACTTCGGTGTCCGCTCCAAGAATCCGATGCCTTGGGATCCGGCCAACTTCACGGTCAATTTTTCGTTCAACAGGCAATCGAAGGCCGATCCGACCACCGAATATGAGAATACCGACGACTATCGTGGTTCGTTGCAATACAGCTACGCCCCGCGTATAAAGCCTCTGAAACCGTTTGCCCGCATGGTGGGCCGGCGCAAGAGCATGAAGTTTCTATCGGACTGGGAGTTCAACTGGCTTCCCTCGCAGATAAGCTTTCTGACCACCATGTCGCGTTATTATCATGAGGAACAGACCCGCAGCGAGATCGATGCAGGAGTGAGGCTTCCGGTGCAGGTGGGCAAGAATTTTCTCTGGGACCGTCAGCTCAACCTCGCATGGAGTCCGCTGCGCTCGCTCTCGCTGACATTCAGTTCCAACACTTCGGCCCGCATCGACGAGCCTATAGGAGCCGTCAACAGGCGTCTGTTCCCTGACCGTTATAAGGAGTGGAAGGATACTGTCATGCAGTCGATTCTGCACCTTGGCACCCCCTGGGCCTACAATCAGACCTTCACCGGGGCTTACCGTGCACCGTTCAACCAGATTCCCGCCATAGATTTTCTGACCGGACAGCTTACATATAACGCCACCTACAGATGGGACCGCGGCGCCACGGTCGACGGTGTGACTATGGGCAACAAGATTGCCAACCAAGGGTCGTGGACTGCCGAGGGAAGGCTTGCATTCGATAAACTGTACAACAAGATACCGTATCTCAAACGTGTCAGCCAGCGCTTTTCAGCCTCGGCTCAACGCCCCGGGCGCGGAGGTCGCCGCACACTTGACCGGCCGAAGCGTTTCGAACGCAACTATCCGCTCAGCGCCGACACATCAACCATTGTGACGCACAATCTGCGCACAAAGAAGGTGAAGCTGACGGCTCTTGATCTCGACACACGCAGACCTGTCAGACTGCAGACACGTGTGGTCGACGACAATTCCATCGAGATACTCACCCGCGACGACCGCACGATACAGGTCCGGGTGGTGGAGCTGCGCAAGGAGCGCGACGGCTGGCTCGACGAGCTGGCGCAGTATGGTGCCCGACTGCTGATGTCGCCCCGGTCGGCTGCGGTCAGATGGCGCTCTTCGCGATCGCTCTCGTTGCCGCTGTTTATCCCTGATGTAGGCAATGTGTTCGGGCAGTCGCGCAGTTTCGGACCCATGTCGCCCGGACTTGACTTCGCATTCGGATTCACCGACGACAGTTATGTCGAAAAGGCGCTGTCGCGCGGATGGCTGATGACCGACGACGGTCAGGTGTCGCCGGCGGTGTTCTCGCGCACTTCGGAGGTCAATCTCGAACTGACACTCGAGCCGGTCAACGGCCTGAAAATACAGCTTATCGGCAACCGGACTGACAACCGCACCTCGTCGATACAGTTCATGTATGCGGGGATGCCTGTCACTTATGCCGGATCTTACACCAAGACCCATTGTGCGATAGCCACATCGCTGCGATCGTCGAAAGCCGCCGACGGATATGCCTCCAAGGCGTTCACCGACATGATCGAGGCCATACCTGTGGTGGCCTCCAGGCTTGAGCAGGCGTATGCACGCCATGATTATCCGTCGTCGGGATTCATGCATGGAAGTGCTCTCGCGGGGATGCCTTACAACCCGGCCAACGGCGGAGTGTCGCAGACGTCGAGTGATGTGCTTGTGCCTGCTTTCATCGCGGCGTATACCGGACGTGATCCCGGCCGGGAAAATCTTGATCCATTCCCCTCTCTTGCGTCGGTGATGCCCAACTGGCGCGTGACCTACGACGGCCTTGTAAAGTTGCCGAAAATGTCAGATCTGTTCAAGGCATTCACTCTCACCCACGCATATCAGTGCACTTACAGCGTCGGCTCGTATTCCTCATATCTCAACTGGGTGAGCGTCGAAGGCGAGCGTCTCGGCTTTACACTCGACGAACTGAGCGGCAATCCCGTGCCGTCATCACCCTTCAATATTTCGTCGGTTGCGATCACCGAGCGGTTTGCTCCTCTGATCGGTGTGGCCGTGACACTGAAAAACGATCTGACGTTTAATGCCGAATGGCGCAACCAGCGCACGCTGACGCTCAACACCTCTGCCGGACAGGTAGTGGAAGCCACTTCATCGGGGCTGACAGCGGGTGTCGGCTACAAGATCACCAATTTCAACACCGTCCTTAAGATCAGAGGCTCGCAACAGGGCATCAGCAATGACCTGACCGTCAATGCCGATTTTTCGCTTCAGACCAATCAGGCTCTTATACGACGCATCGAAACGGCCTATACACAGGCTACCTCCGGCACACGCACTCTCGGTGTGAATCTGACTGCCAATTACGTGCTTTCGAGGCGTATGACACTCGGAATGTTCTTCGAGCACCATGTCAATACGCCGATCGTTAGCTCGAATGCCTATCCCGTGACCGACAGCGCTTTCGGACTGTCGTTTAATCTGAATCTTTCGCGCTGACCTGTCGGCTTGAAGGCTTGGCTGATCAATGGCGCAAATATGTTTTTTTCGTCATAGCGGTTTCTTATTACGGAATTATTTCCGTAATCGGATTAAAAGATATAACTTTGTAGCCTGAAATCAAGATATGAAATCGTATTATGGAAGCTCGAAAGCTTAAAATCAGAGATTTGACGATGCGCGACGGACAGCAGTCGCTGTTCGCCACCCGTATGAGCCAGCAGACTATCGACCGGCTGTTGCCTCTTTATGAGAATGCAGGTTTCTATATCATGGAAGTGTGGGGCGGTGCCGTTCCCGACTCTGTGATGCGTTATCTCGGCGAATCGCCCTGGGATCGCCTGCGCAAGGCGAGCGAGGCCATGAAGGGAAAATCGCTTCTGTCGGCTCTGTCGCGCGGACGCAACCTGTTCGGTTATGTGCCCTATCCCGACAGCGTGCTCGAGGGATTCTACAAGGAGGCTATAGCCAATGGCTTGAACGTGATGCGTATATTCGACGCTCTCAACGATATTGACAACGTAAGGGAGTCGATCAAGATGATCAACCGTCTTGGAGGCATAGCCGACGGCGCGGTGTGTTACACTGTCGATCCCAAAAGCGAGCCCGCCAAGGGAGGTTTCGGAAGCCGTATGAGGCGCTTGTTCGGCGGCCAGTCGGAGCCTGAAAAAATATTTACTGACGAGTATTTCGTGGAAAAAGCTCTCGAAATGGAGGCTCTCGGTGCCAAAATCATAACCCTCAAGGATATGGCCGGCCTGGTCAATCCGCTGCGCGCCGCGTCGATCATCTCGAAGCTTAAGAGCCGTCTGAAAGTGCCTGTGGATTTCCACACCCACTGCACTCCGGGCTATGGCCTGGCATCGTCGGTGATGGCCATGATCCACGGCGTGGACATTCTCGACACCAACATCTGGTGGTTTGGCGGCGGCTCGGCCGCTCCGGCCATAGAGCTGATCTACGTGTTTGCCCAGCGCCTCGGCATAGAGGTGGAGGCCGACATGGAGGCGGTAGGCAAGATCCGCAACGAGCTTCTCGGCGCCCGTCGTGAGCTGGCTCCGTTCGATCTTGTCAAGGAGTTCCCTGTCGAATTCGATCCGCTGAACGATACACTCCCTGCTGAAATATCGCAACTTTTTGACGATGCTATCGCTGCCGGACGCGCCGGCGACGAGGAAGCGATGCTTGAGGCTTGTCATGCCATAGAGAACTATTTCCGCTTCCCCAAACCCAACCTGCTCGTGAAGAACGCCGAGGTGCCGGGCGGCATGTACTCCAACATGGTGGCACAGCTCAAGGCTCTGCAGTCGGAGGATGTGCTCGACGACGCTATGGCTCTCATCCCGAAGGTGCGCCGCGACGCCGGTCTGGTGCCTCTGGTGACTCCCACAAGCCAGATCGTGGGCAGTCAGGCAGTATTCCTGGCGCTCGACCGCAAGAAGGGCAATGCCGACTACACAAACAAGTCCAATCAGTTCATGTCGCTCATCAAGGGCGAATACGGACACACGCCTGTGGCCGTCGATCCGGAGTTCCGCCGTCAGATCACCGGCGACGCCGAAGAGCATCCCTATGACGTAAGCTCCTACAAGGCTCCCGAAAATCCGGAGGTGGCCGAGCTCGGAGGCATGAAGCTCGCGCAGAACGATGAGGAGTATCTGCTGCTTGAACTGCTTCCTAATGTCGCCACTACTTTCCTGCGCAACAAGCGCCAGGCCGAATATGACGCTCAGCAGGCCGCTGTCCGGCAGGCCGCAGCCGCCAAGGAGGCAGAAAAGGAGGAGAAGATAGAGCCTATCACCGGTGAGGTGGTCAGCGGACCGATGCCCGGAACTGTCCTGGAAGTGTCGGTAAAGCCCGGAGATACCGTCAAGAAAGGTCAGAAACTGCTCGTTTATGAGTCGATGAAGATGGAAAATGACGTCGAGGCCGAGCACGACGCCACGGTAAAACGTGTGTTTGTGAAGCCCGGCGACCGATTCGCTGCCGACGCCCCGATGATAGAGTATCAGGACTGATCCACTGGATCAGAACGGTATAGAACCGCAAAAGGCATCTTCCGCATAACGGCTTCACGCCGGATGTGCGGAAGATGCTTCTTTTTGTTGACAAAGTGTTGACAATAGTGTGACTTTATTGGAAATGATGCGGCGGATGGTTAAGTTTGTAATAAAAACAGACGGTATGCACGTCCCGGATATGTCATAGTCTTGAACTGTGGCTCTCGCTGAGAAGCGCCGATGTCTGTATGGCGGTTTAGCTTAAAACAGTGTATGAAACGGATTATCATCATATTATGCTCGATATTGGCCATTGTTGTTCTGACTTATGGACTATTGACGGCTTTGTCATCGCAGAACGACCTCAGGGTGGAGCTCACCCAGGGAGAGATCGGTGTGTTGCCTTTGGTCGATCAGAAAGTTATGGTGGAGATTGTGCCCGGCCTGCGGTTCAAGTTTGATACCGGCAGCGACATATCCACAATCACCGAAGCTGATCTGGAACGACTCCGGGAAATGGGGATGAGCGTCGAGAAGAAATTCTATCCGGTGATGGGGCGCGACGGTGACGGCAAGACGAGGATCTGTTTTGACCGTTATACGGTGAGCATTCCGCTGTATGACTATCACTTTGTAGCCGACAGCGTGAGCGGCGCTGTAAGGGCTGTCGCACACAAAGCCACACGTAACGTAGTGGAGGGTGTGGATTTCGCTCCGTCGCAGACCGGCTATTCGGTGCTCGGCATCGACTTCATACAGAAATTCAAGGTGGCCTACGACTATATGAACGGAGTCTTGAGACTGTACAATGATATTCCGGATGGGTATGAACCGTTCAACCGGCTTTATTATTCACGTTCTCTGGCCGACGCTCTGTGGCTTGGGCGGCGATATTATATGGACATGCGTGTCAATGGAGAGATGATGAACTTCTTTTGTGACACCGGTATCCGTGTGGCTATGGTGAAAATGTCGCCGGAAAGTCTGCCGAAATCATCAGCTGGATTTCCGGTTGATACGATTGTCACCATGGTGGAGAGCTATCCTGCTCTGAAAAATGATTCGGAGTGGATGGAGATCGGTTCGAGAGGTGGCAACGTGATAGTGTATTATTACGACAACGACGAGGAGAGGTTTGCTTTCAATCCGTTGAATCTGTTCGAGCAGGACTGTATGATAGATTTTGCCGGCGGGGAGGTGTATTTACGTCGTTATTTCGATGTCCCAAGACAGACTCCTCCTTTGGTTTCGTCTGTAGAGATTGTAGACTGAGACGGGTCAGAGCTGGTGAAGTATCTGTGTGAGATTGTGCTCGAGATCGGCCGACGACAGACGCGTGGTCAGACGTCCTTTGTGGGCGATGGATATGCCGCCGGTCTCTTCGCTGACCACGATGGCTATGGCGTCTGTCGCCTGTGATATGCCGAGTGCCGAGCGGTGACGCAGTCCAAGTGCGCGCGGCACGTTTCGGTCATGCGACACCGGCAGGATGCATCCGGCCGATTTCAGTCGGTCGTCGGCTACGATAAGTGCGCCGTCGTGGAGAGGTGAGTTCTTGAAAAAGATGTTTTCTATGAGACGTGAGTTGGGCAGGGCGTCAATGATGTCGCCCGACCGCTCGTAATTCTCAAGCGGGACATTCTGCTGTATGACTATCAGCGCCCCGGTCTTTGACTTGGCCATATTCATGCACGCATACACGATGGGGATTATAAGACGTCGTCCGCGCTCGTCGGCATCCTCTGCGGGATTGCGGTGGTGGAACAGGTTGCGCAGAAACCGCCAGCGCTTATGGTCGCCAAGCTCAACAAGAAATCGTTTGATCTGATCCTGAAACAGTATGACTATGATGAGCAGGCCTATCGACATGAACTTGTCGAGTATCGTGCCGATGAGCTTCATCTCGAGAATCTGTGAGGCTACCACCCACACCACGATGAATGCAAGCAGACCGTAGAATATGTTGATTGTGCCCGACTCCCGCATTATACGGTAGATGTAGAACAAGAGCAGTGCGGCAAGCGCTATGTCGAGGGCGTCGCGTAGGGTGAAGGGATCCATGGCGGAGAGGCTGCGAATTAGTTGTCTGGTAGTGAGCGATGTCGTGTGTGGCCGTTAGTCCGGGCATCGGGTGATGCGTGGATGTCAGCACCGACATAAACTGTGCAAAGTTACGAATTTTTCAGCAACTCAAGCAATTTTACAGTCTGTGATGCCTCGCGGGGGTCGTGGACGCGGATGATCGACGCTCCGAGCATAAGCGCCATGGTGTCGGCGGCCACGGTGGACGGCAGCGCGTCTTCGGTAGCTATGCCGAGTGCTTTTGTGAGCATGGACTTGCGCGAAAGGCCGATGAGCAGAGGCCGCCTGAGCGCCTGCGCGATGATCGGGAGCTGACGGAGAACCCTGTAGTTCTGTTCCATGGTTTTGGCGAATCCAAGACCCGGATCGGCTATGACGTCGGCTATGCCGAGCTGTGAGCAGCGTTCGATGACGTTCGACAGACGTGCGATGATATCCCCGGTCGGATCGTCGTCGGGATATTGTGTCATGGACTGCATAGTGGCGGGTGTGCCGCGCATGTGCATGGCTATGTACGGCACTCCGAGCCGTGCTACGATGGGGAGCATTTCCGGATCGTCGCCGCCGGTTATGTCGTTGACGATGTCGGCTCCCCCCTCTTCCACGGCTATGCGGGCCACTTCGGCGCGGAAAGTGTCGACCGACAGAGGTATGTCGGGGGCTACGCTTCTTACGGCTCTGCATGCGGCAAGCAGTCTGTCGGTCTCTTCCTGCGGGCTTACTTCGTCGGCTCCCGGGCGCGAGGAGTAGGCGCCGAGATCAATGACGTCGGCGCCGTCGGCAATCAGGCGTTCGGCGCGTCGGGCTATTGCGTCGGCTCCGTCGGCTCTCGAGGCCGCATAGAATGAGTCGGGAGTGGCGTTGAGTATGGCCATGACCAGCGGACGGTCGGCTGTTATGAGGCGTCGTGGCAGACGCATTGAGAACGGGGTGAAGCTGTATGGTGTCATGTGTAATGTCAGATTATGCCTGTAGAGCGTAAAAACACAAGTATTATGCCTGTGGGAGCGATATACCGCAGAAGTATGGTGAGCGCGGTCAGAGTGATGCGGCGGGCGGGCGACAGTTGCTCGCGGAGAATGTGGCGCGGCATCACCCATCCGGTGAATATGGATATGATCAGTCCGCCTGCGGGGAGCAGTATGTTGGACGATAGATAGTCGAACGCGTCGAAGATATTGAGCGAGAATATCCTGAAGCCGTCGAGCGGGCCGAAACTGAGGGCGCATAGTGTGCCGAACACGAGCGCCACGGTGGCGTTGGTCATTGTGGCCGTCCGTCGGCTCATGCCGCGCTCTTCGATGAAAAACGCTATGGCTGTTTCCGACATGGATATGGTGGATGTGAGCGACGCCAGTATCAGAAGGAAGAAAAACAGAGCTGACCAGAGCGGACCGAGAGGGAGCGAATGGAATATCGACGGGAGCACTTCGAATATCAGCGTGGGTCCGGCTGCAGGTGAAACGCCGAAGGTGAATACGGCCGGGAATATGATGATTCCCGACAGGATTGCCACAAGGGTGTCGAGAGAGGCAGTGGTGACAGCGCTGCGCAGCAGGGGAGTGCGTGATGAGAAATAAGATCCGTAGGTGGCCATGCAGCCGAGGCCGAGCGAGAGGGTGAAGAATGCCTGTCCCATGGCGCCGAGCGCTACCGAGGGGGTGATCTGCGAGAAGTCGGGGCTGAATAAAAACCGAAGGCCTTCGGAAGCGCCTGAAAAGGTGAGTGATCTTATGCAGAAGACGATCAGCAGTACGAAAAGGGTGGGCATGAGCAGATTGGAGATACGTTCTATCCCTTTGTTGACACCCCTTGCCACTATGACGAAATTCAAGGCCAGAAAGAGTATTGTCCATAGGACCGGACGCACGCCGTCGGAGGCCAGAGCGAGAAAGCGGCTGTGGTATTGCCCGCTGTCAAGTCCCGATAGCGAACCGGTGATCGACTCGATGAAGTATTCGAGTGTCCATCCGGCCACTACGGAGTAGAAGCTGATGATGGTCATCGAGGCCACGATGCCGATATATCCGGCTAAATACCATGGTCGGCCGGGGGCAAGAGCGCGGTAGGCGCCGAAGATGTTGGATCGTGTGGATCGGCCCATGATAAACTCGGCTGTAAGCACAGGCACTCCGATTATGAATATGAAAGCTATGTATAGCAGCATGAACGCGCCGCCGCCATGGGTGCCGGCTTCGTATGGAAACCGCCATATGTTGCCAAGACCTACGGCGGAGCCTACCGTGGCGGCTATCACGGCAAAGCGTGTGGCAAACTGGCCGCGACTGGCGGCTATGCTGTTGTCGGTGTCGGTGTGTGGTGTCATTGTCAGTTTTCGTGGGTGTTTTCAGCTGGTATGGTGTTGTGATCGAGCACCGATTCGTCGCGGTGGCTCCGTTCGCGGCCGGCTGGTGTCAGTCGGGGAGCGTTTTTTCTGGTGCGTTTTTTGCGATGCTGCCGGGTGACGGCTGAGTCGCCGTCGGCTGTAGTCTCTGCGATATTGTCAGTTGTAGGTGGGAGTGTGGCGGTTGTCGCGTGGGGAAGTGGCTGAGGGTCACCGCCGGAGCATCCGCGGGCTATGGCCACCGCACATATAGCGGCTGTCAGCAGTCCGGTCAGCAGCAGCAGGCCACGGCGTTCGGCGGAGGTGAATTTCTCGTAGGCCATTGGTTTGTCAGATGATGCTTGAGAGGAGTATGAAGAGTATCAATATCGGTGCTACGTAGCGCAGTATGGCCGTGATGATGCCCGGCATGTGCGAGGTGATCTGTCCGAAGTTGGTCAGCTGGTCGCGCAACAGACGGCGCGGAGCGAACCATCCCATGTAGACGCACAGGAGCAGAGCGCCGGCCGGCAGCATGATGTTTGTGGCGAAGAAGTCGAGAAAGTCAAAAATGTTGCGGCCGGCTATCGTGATTTCCGACAGCGGACCCTGCGACAGCGAGCATAGCGAGCTGAATAGAAACAAAGGCATGAGTGTCAGCAGGCACGCCTTGATGCGCGACAGCCTGAAACGGTCGGCCAGAAACGCGATCGTCACTTCGGCAATGGATATGGTGGATGTGAGCGCTGCGACAGTCAGCAGCAGGAAGAATGCCGACGACCATATCGCGGTGGCCGGCATGTGGGCGAACACCTCGGGCAGTGTGATGAATACCAGTGTGGCTCCCTGAAGGCTTTCGTTCTGCAGTCCGAACGATGTTACCGACGGGAAGATTATCAGTCCCATCAGTATCGCTACAAGCAGATCGAGCAGACTGACCGTTACGGCTGTTCGACACAGACGTGTGTCGCGCGGGAAGTAGGATGAATATGTGATGAGTATGCCCATGCCGAGCGACAGCGAGAAAAATGCCTGTCCGAGAGCGCTGAGCACCACTCCTGTGGTGATCTTCGAGAAGTCGGGGCGCAGGAAGAACGTCAGTCCGGCCTTGAGCCCCGGAAGTGTCATGGCTACTCCGACGAGTATCAACAGCAGCAGAAACAGTAGCGGCATCAGTATGTTGGATATCCGCTCTATGCCTTTCTGCACTCCCAGTGCCAGCACTACAAGGTTGAGCATGATCATTAGATAGGTGTTGACAAGCGGATTCCATCCGTCGGCAATGAACTCTTTCATGCGCGATGCGAAGTGGGCCGTGGAGTCGGCGGCGGCAGTCAGCCCGTCGTAAAGATGGCCGCTTATCGACTGGATCAGATATTCGAGTGTCCATCCGGCCACGACCATATAGAACATCAGTATCATATAGCTGGCCATGATGCCGAGGGCGCCGATGATCCACCACCGGCGGTTGGCACCGATATTCTTGAAGACTCCTACGGCATCACTGCCTCCGGCTCGGCCAAGTGCGAATTCGGCTGTCATGACCGGCACTCCGAGCAGAAACACGCAGGCTATATAGATGATAAGGAACGCGGCTCCGCCGTTGGCCTGCGTTTCGGCCGGGAAGCGCCAAACGTTGCCGAGTCCTACGGCCGACCCCACCGTAGCCGCGACAAGGCCTATCTTTGATGCGAATTTGGGTTTGTCTGACATTGAAAAACTGACGATGTGTAAATATTCGGCAAAGATAATGAAAAAACTGTAAGTACTCAGCCATCTGCTGTAATTAGGACGCGTTTATACCCGTCTTTCCCGGCATGATTTCAGTCGATCGGGCGAGCTGTGTGACAAATTTCGGAGTGATGTCAACGAAATTGAGACAGAGTTGTTGTAACTTTGCATTCATGAAACTGCTCGTAAAGATATTTGACGCGATGATGCGTGTCCCGCCGGTCGTGTTGTCGGCTGTGGCCATAGGAGGCATGCTTTGGCTGACTCTTGCGCCGGATCCGCTGCCCGACGAAACGCCAGGTCTTTTCGAGGGTGCCGACAAGGTGGCTCATTTCCTGATGTTCGGTGTGATATCCGCTCTTCTGGCTCTTGACATATACAGACTGAAAGGCTCACGACAGGCATGGCTCGCCGGAGCTGTTGTTTCGGGTGCGCTTGGCGGTATTGTAGAGATACTGCAGTATGCCATGGGTGCCGGCCGTTCTGGCGACTGGGCCGACTGGGTGGCGGATATGTCCGGAGCCGTTGCCGGCGTCATAGTGATGAAGTATGTGGCCGGCCGCCGTAATGACACATTAAAACAAGAAAGCTGATGACTGATATAGTTAGATACACGCTGATGCTTCTGGGTGCCGCTGCTGTGGCGGCTTTCTCCGGATGCAGCTCCAAGGTGAGCAGCCGTCCGGTGGTGACGGTGAGCATCGATCCGCAGAAGTGGCTGCTCGACAGTATTGTGGGCGACAAGGTGGAAGTGAGATCATTGCTTCCCGGCGATGCCAATCCTGAAAACTTCGATCCGCCTCTGGCGGCGTTGAAATCGGCCTCCGGCGGCATATTGTATATGAAGATGGGTCATCTTCCGTGGGAGGATGCGCTCGCACTGCGCCTGAAGGATGGCAACGGCCGTCTGCGTGTGGTCGACACCTCGGAGGGGATAGATCTGATAGCCGACAGCGGTCACTCTCATCTGCATGATGACGGAGATGATCATCATGATCACGCGGGAACTGACCCGCATACGTGGACCTCCGTGCGCAATGCGCGTGTGATAGCTTCGAATATGCTCGACGCTATGGTGGAGGCCGATCCGGTCAATGCCGACGAATACCGTCGCCGTCATGCCGAGCTCGACCGCGGTCTGGCGAGGATGGACAGCGCCATGTCGGCTCGGCTCGCTCCGCTGCGAGGGCAAGGCTTTATGGTGTGGCACCCTTCGCTGAGTTATTTCGCGCGCGATTACGGCCTGACGCAGATAGCGCTCGGCGGCGGGGGCAAGGAAATATCTCTACCCGGACTGATGGATCGGCTGCGTTCGGTGTCCGCATCACCAGGCCGGCTCGTGATGTTCGTTCAGCCGCAGATGGACGAATCGGGGCGCTCCGACGCCATAGTGCAGGCTACTGGGGCACGCAAGGCCATGTTCAATCCCATGGCTGCTGACTGGGACAAGACTATGATGCAACTCGTCGACAATCTGACAGAATGGACAAACAGCAACGACCTGTATTGATAAGCATGCGTGGCGTGGGACTCCGCCACGGGCTCCGTCGGGTGCTGTCGGGAGTTGATCTCGACATACACCGTGGTGACTTCATGGCGATAACCGGCCCCAACGGCGGCGGCAAGACGAGTCTGCTGCGCATCATACTCCGGCTTCTCAGGCCGAGCGAGGGCGAGGTGGCGTATTTCGCTGCCGACGGATCGCGTGCCGATCGTCTGGATGTGGGCTATCTGCCGCAGAAAAACACCATCGACTCGCATTTTCCTCTCACGGTGTCGGAGGTGGTGGCCTCTGGACTTCTCGGATGCAGGGGCATGAGTCGCAAGGATGTGGAGGAGCGTACGAATGCCATCCTCCGCACAATAGGCATGGAGCGGCATGCCTCGCAGCCGATCGGACGCCTGTCGGGCGGACAGGTGCAGCGATCGCTTCTCGGCCGGGCGCTAATATCGGAAGCACCGCTGCTTATACTCGATGAGCCGCTGAGCTACGTCGACAAGCATTTCGAGCAGCGTATCTACGAAATCCTGCGCGAGAAGGCCGGTAACACTACGATAGTGCTCGTGAGCCATGAGATGACGGCTATCGCGGCAATGGCCACGCGTCATATTATTGTCGACGGGACGGTCCATGTGTGTCATTCCGACAACCATCGTGTGGTGTGTGACTGCGGCTGAATTCCAGGTTGACGCGTATTCCGCCCGCTTTGCCCGAAAAAAAAGTTGTCGGGCTATAATTTTGATTTTCAGCAGCGTTTCGATTTTGTGAGAAAAATGTATGCAAAAAAATAGTCAGAAAATTTTGGTGGTTCGGAAATAATGCCTACCTTTGCATCGCAATCGGGAAAACGGTTGCACCGACTTGCGAAAATAGCTCAGTTGGTAGAGCACGACCTTGCCAAGGTCGGGGTCGCGGGTTCGAGTCCCGTTTTTCGCTCAAAGAGAACATAAACATACTTCATCAGCCGGCAGTCAGCAGGCATCCAACTCGCGAAAATAGCTCAGTTGGTAGAGCACGACCTTGCCAAGGTCGGGGTCGCGGGTTCGAGTCCCGTTTTTCGCTCCAATGCAAAAATCAACCCATGGAGTTTGCTGACAATCCAAGCAGATGAATTTAAGTCCGGATGGCGGAATTGGTAGACGCGCTACTTTGAGGGGGTAGTGATCATTGGATCGTGTGAGTTCGAGTCTCATTTCGGACACTTCAGAAAATCTCAGATGTTTGAATTTCAAACATCTGGGATTTTCTGTTTTTATCCCCCTCAACCGTACTCTCTCAAATCCCATCCCCGTGGACTATGAAATCCTAGGCATCATGAACATCATGTATGTGTCAGTGACAGAGCGCACGCGTGAGATAGGTCTGCGCATGTCTATCGGCGCCCGAGGTGTCGACATCCTGTCGCAGTTTCTCATAGAGGCAGTGATCACAAGCGTCAGCGGTGGCATGATCGGCATTCTCGTGGGGCTGATAGCGTCATGGCTGGTCAATTTCATAGCCCACTGGCTGGTCTATGTGCAGCTCTATTCGGTAGTGCTGTCGTTTGCGGTCTGCACTGTCACCGGAGTTTTTTTTCGGCTGGTATCCGGCCAAGAAAGCCGCAGGACTCGATCCTATCGAAGCGATCCGTTACGAATGATGAGAGTCTGGTTCGCACGCATTCTCTTCCTGTCACCATGGCATAAGCATATATTCCCATCCTGTTTATTTGCATCTATGGATAGTCGCAGTGGCGCCCCGCGTGAGCGGGACTCCACCGCGCTTTATATTACTGCGTCGCTGTGCTGACTGTCGCCTTACTGCGTCGTGTCGCTGTTTGTAGGGGGGGGAGATCTCTATCGTTGGCTGATTGTATGGTTGTATTAGTTTGTATTGGATGGCTCTGTGGGTCGTTCCGCCAGTCGTCATGTCGGCTGTTCCGTCGGTTAGTTGGTCGATCGGTCAGTTGATTGGTTGGTCGGTTGGATGGGCTGCTGTCTGGGCTGCTGTCTGTCGGTGAGTTGGGCTGCAGTCCGCAATCTGATCCTGGAGTGCCTGAATCCGCATTCGCGGTAGCTTTTTTTCGGGTCAGCGTGTATGTGTACGGATGTATAAAAGCGTTGAAAATAAGTTTCAGATCGCTTATTTTCAACGCTTTATACTTGGAGCGGCAAACGGGGTTCGAACCCGCGACCCTCAGCTTGGGAAGCTGATGCTCTACCGACTGAGCTACTGCCGCATTGAAGGTTGCCGGCGCGGCAAAAGGCGCCGGCAACCTGTTGTGTCAATTTCTATAAACGCTCTCGCTGTCGATTAGTTCAGCACACCGGAGAGGTTGAACTTCGAGAATTCGAGATCCTGTGCGGCGCGCTGTGCCATCGACGGATCAAGCTTGATGGCCTGGCGGAGGCTGGCGGTGAGCGCCTGGCTGTTGTTGGTGCGTGCACCCACTACTGCCATCAGATAATATGTGGTTGCGTCGGGAGTGGCGATAGCTGCCAGAGTCGACTTGGCCTTGCTGTAGTCTTTGGCAAGGATCTGCGCCAGAGCGGCGTTGTTGGTCTTGCTGTTGCCGAATGCCTTCACGGCTGCTGCTGCGTCGCCCTTCTTGAGGTAGTACACTCCGAGAGCGTCACCAAGCTCGTTGAGGCCGGCGGCATTGCCGAAGTAACGGTTGGCTGCGTCGTAGTTGGAGTTGAGCAGGTCGATCAGACCGAGGTTCATCTGCACTTCAGGAGCGTTGGGCGCAAGCTTCTGTGCCTGTGCGAAGCAGGCCTTGGCTGCTGCGTAGTCGCCCATTTCGTATTTCACCATGCCGAGGTTGTTGAAGCCGCGGAAGTCGTTGGGATAAAGACGTGTTGCGGCTGTGTAGATAGCCTCCTTGCGTGCGGGCTTCTCTGTGAGCGTGGCTGCATAGAGGAGTTCGTCGACGGTCAGCTTGGAGGGGTCTGTGTCGAAGAGATGGTTGATCTCGGCGTCGCTCTTGCCGATGACGTCGACCGATGCCGTGATGCGCGAGTAGCGGAGCTGCGGCAGGATCTCGTCGGCCAGAGCCTCAAACACGTTGGCGAGGTTGCGGATCTCGCGTTCGCGCTGCTCGGGATCTTTATACATCGAGAGCACGCTGAGGATGAGCTGCTTGTCCTGGATGTCGCTGGCGGCAACAAGCTTCTGGAAGCCTTCCCAGTCCTCGGGAGTGAACTGTGCGGTGAGTTCGCCGAACTCTGTGATCATGTCCTTCTTGAGCTGCTTTTCAAGATATGTGGCGGTGTTGTCTTCGCGACGCTCGGCCAGCTGGGTGTTGAATTCGAGCGAGCCGTCGGGCGATGCATACGAGGAGATGTTGAGCTCCTTGATCACGCGCGATGTGTCGGCGTGGGCAGCTTTCAGATCATTGTTGAAAGCTTCCATCTGTGCGGTCTTGAGTTCGCCCGGACGGATGTTGGCCTGGTTGATGAGGAAGCGGATGTCGGCGCTGTACTTCTCGTTGATGATGCGCTGGAACTTGTCGGGAGCGATGGCCGGATCGACTGTGCCTGCGTTGGCGAAGGCGGCTGTTGCGATAACGCCGTCGGCTACCTTGACGCGCGGAAGCACATACTGCTTCTTGCCCTGCTCAACGTTGAATTCCAGATAGAGCTCGCTCTTGATCATCTCGGGAGTGTAGGCGAAGTTGGCGGGAATCACAACGCTGCCGCCGAGGTCGTAGCTTACGACGGGATCGTTGCCGCGCACTTTCTCACCCTGATATTTGACGGGGGTGCCCGATGTCTGGTAGTTGCCGTAGACAAGCACCGGAGTTACGGTGACGGTGGCGTTCTTCACGAAGAACTTTGCAGGCACGTTGCCTGTGACGGTGGCGGGCACCTGTGTGCCGACTACTTCAAGCGGGTTGGGGTTGCAGTTGAAGTAATCAGCCGAAAACTGGTTCATCTTCTTGCTGCAGCCGCTCACTACGATCATGGCAGCTGTCGCAACAGTCAGACCTAAAGCTTTTTTCATAACTGATGTTTTGGATATTTTTGTTTTTGTAGTTGCGTTGAAACGTGCCGTAGGCTTGGATGCCTGCGGTATTCGGGTGCAAATATAGTGAATTATAATGGGCTTTGTCAAGCTAATGAGCCATTTTTTTTCTTTTTTTCTGTAATAATGCTGATTTTCGTGCGAATTAATCATTACTTTTGCACTCAAATAAAAATACTGAAGTTTATTCGAAAATGAGAAAATGGCGTATTGACGACAGCTCGGAGCTGTACAATATCAATGGATGGGGTCTGAAATATTTCTCCATCAACGAAAAAGGTCACGTGGCTGTGACTCCGCGCGAAGGTTATGCATCGGTCGACCTCAAGGAGGTGATGGATGAGCTTCAGGTTCGCGATGTCACGGG
>NZ_PUED01000119.1 GCF_003024925.1 Paramuribaculum intestinale | reverse complement strand
CCCGAAAAGACCTTTGAGGGGATGGAAAGAAGTCCCTATATATTTCTTCGTGTTAAATTCAAACATACTCTTAATGACTGCTGCCGTAGTTTCAGCAGAGGATGATTACACAGCGCGGTAAAAAATAGTAGAGGCGCTGTGCCAAAATCCGACATTTCGACACAGCGCCTTTGAGGTGCATACGTTTGGCCAAGTGCGTTGTCATAGCGGCCCGGATGAGCCGTTATGACATGTATCCTTGATCAGTTGTAGCCTTTGTTCTGCACATACAGTCCGGGAACATAATAAAGCTGGTTGTAGGGGATCGGATAGAATTCGTTTTTGCCTGCGGTGTAGTGGGCATCCTGATAATACTGTCCGTATCTGGTGTCATTATACACCGAGTTTTTTTCAGACTCAAAATATGCGTTCAGCACAGTGGATGCTATGCCCCATCGGCGCAGATCGAAGTAGCGGCTGCTTTCCATGGCCATTTCGAGGCGTCGCTCCCAGCGCAGGCATTCGCGTGCGGTTTCCTTGCTGGCGAAATATGAAGACGGATAGGGAGATATTTCGCAATACTCGCTGGCATATGCTATGTGCTTGTCGATCGAGTTGGCTGCGCGCTGGCGTATGTCGTTGATGATTTCGCGGGCTTCCGGCAGACGTCCAAGCTCTATCAGCACCTCGGCCCGCATGAGCATCACGTCGGTGTAGCGTATCACGTAGTCATTCATCGCAAAAGCCTGCCATGAACCCTCGAAAGTTTCTCCGGCGCTACGCTGCGGCACTTCTTTGAGCGAAGTGTAGTAGCCATAGGTGTTCGGCGTTCGGGAGTTGTCGAGCGTCATGATGTACTCATCCTCGTATTTGTAGGGAAATGTTGGCATTCCGACCGTGTGGAACAGGCGCGGATCCCATTTCTGGGTGGATGGTATGCCGTTGACCGGATAGATGTCGGTGTCATTGAACGAGTCGAACATCGGCAGACCGTTCTGTGTCTTGAACGCATTGACCAGATTCTGCGACGGTTTGTGGAAGTCCCAGCCACACGACCACATGCCCCAGCAGCCGTTAAGGGTATTCGACCAGTTGGCGCGGCCAAAACGAGTGTTGTCGTCAGTATATTGCGAGGTCTGCACAGCAAACACGGATTCCTTGCTGTTCTTGTATTCCGGAAGGAATATGTCGCCGAAATCCTCAAGATACCCATAGCGGGAGTTCTTTACGATCTCGGTGTATTCCACCACTTTGTTCATGTATTCCGCGTTTATGAATCCGGTGCCGGTAGTAGCCTCGTATCCGTCGCCCCAGGCAAGAGTCAGATAGCATTTGGCGAGATATGCCGCCGCGGCCACCTTGTTGGCGCGTCCGCCGCCATCCTCCGCTTCGAGGGGAAGACCTTCGAAAGCCAGCTCGAACTCGCCGATCACCTTCCCCATCAGTTCCTGATAGGTGAATTCATTGTTTTTTATCTGTTCGTGTGTGCTCTGTTCGAACACGGCTTTGTCGATCCATGGCACCTGACGGAACATGGTGACGAGCTTGAAGTAGCTGTGGCCGCGCAGGAAATGGATCTCCGCCTCACGCCGGGCTGCTGTCGCTCCGCCGAGTTTCTCTATGCCGTATTGTTCCAGCGCTGTAAGTGCTCGGTTGCATCGCGATATGTTGCAGTAAAGACGATACCACAGTTCGTCGAGCTCGCCGGGAGTGGAAGTGAGTGTCGACCAGATCTCCATGGGATGATAGCCGGTGTCGGTTGTGCCGCCGCCACCTTTGAGGCAGTCATCAGATCCGAGATCGCCATAAGGCCACAGATTGAAGGGATAGGAATACCAGCAGTCGCCAAGCGAGGCATAGGCTGCGTTCACCATTTTGTCTGGCTGGGAATATGCGAGTTCTCCGTCGATGACTCCTGTCGGTGGAACGTCAATGAAATCGTTGCACGCCGAAAATGTCGGCAGGATAGCTGACAGAAGTAAGTATTTTATTGCTTTCATTATTAGGATGTTGTTGCAGGATTAGAAATCAAGTTGGAGTCCGAATGAAACGGATGTCGGTATAGGATACGCCCAATTGGGATTTTCCGGATCGGAGCAGGTGAGCGAACGGCTCTTGATTGTCAGCAGATTCTGTCCTGAAACATATACACGAGCCTTGTTCATGCGGAGTTTCGAAAGAAGCTTGTCTGGCAGACTGTAACCGAGCTGGAGCGTGCGGAGTTTTGCGTATGAGCCGTTTTCCACGAAGTAGGATGATGCGCGGCCTTCATCGCCTTTATTGTTGGTGGTCAGCATCGGGATGGTCGACGAGGTGTTGACGTCAGGAAGCCATGCGCCAAGCAGGCGACTGCCCTTGTTGCTTCCGGCATCGGTCACGCTCCAGAAGTCGTTCTGAAACTTCTGGTTGTTGTAGACGTCCTGCCCCAACACACCTTGCCAGAACATCTGGAAGTCGAAATTCTTGTATCCGAGTTCGACATTCAGGCCGAATGACAGATCCGGCACGGGATTGAATATCCAGGTCTGGTCATCGGGGGTGATACGTCCGTCGCCATTGAGATCGGCATATTTCATCCCTCCCATGCGCGCATTGTCCTGTCCCGATGCCGAGGCCTCTTGCTGTGTCTGGAACAGACCGTCGAACACATAGCCCGTCATCGAGCCGTAAGGCTGTCGCGACTCCACGAGGTTTTCGCTGGTAGTGTGGGCATACGAGCCGGTAGTTGTGGAGGGAAGATATGTGACGCGGTTGCGGAAGAAGTCAAGATTGAGCGATGTCCTGTAGGAAAGACCGCAGTTCAGCTCGTCACGCCATCCTGTCTGGAATTCCATGCCCCAGTTGCGCAGCGACGGGCCGTTAAGCCATGATGCGCCTCCTTCACCCATGGCGCCGAGATAGGCCGGTGTTATGAGCATGTCTTTTACATCCTTGATGTATGCGTCGACCGTTCCGAACAGTCGGTTTCCAAACAAGCTGTAGTCAATTCCGGCGTTGTATTGTATCGTCGTTTCCCATTTCAGATTGTCGTTGGCGGTCTGGCTGGCAACATATCCTGAAGGGAAAATGCCGCTTTGCTGAAGCAGGAGGTCGTAGGCGGTCGATGTGACGCGGTCATTGCCGTAATCGGTCACGTAGAGTGCGTAGCGGGCAGTGTTGGATATAGCCTGATTGCCGGTCTTGCCCCATGACAGACGTATCTTCAGGTCATTGAGCCACGATTTTCTGATGTTTTCCGAAATACGGTAGCCGAGTGTGGCCGCCGGGAAAGTTCCGTAGCGGTTGTTGCGGCCGAAGCGCGACGATCCGTCGCGGCGTATGGTGAATGATGCCAGCAGAAGATTGCGCCAGTTGTAGTCGGCTTTGCCGAAATATGACACAAGGGCGTAGGCCGACTTGTTGCCGGTCGATTTCTCCACGCCTACCGATGCGTCGGGATACATATAGTCGGGGGTCTCGATGTCATAGTCTTCGTTATAGCCCGAAAAGTCGATGCGGCTCTGGCGGAACATCTCCATGCCGGCCAGAAGGGTCAGCGTATGGTCGTTGGCCAGAGTGAGGCTGTAGTTGGCCGTATTGGTCCAGGTCCACTTGGAGTCATTGGCCTGCGAGAGGGTTGTCGAATTGGTGTCGTTGTTGACAATATCGCTGTGGAAGGTATAATTGTATGAGTGTATAAAGGCCGCATCATAGTCGAGGCCGAAGTTGCTGCGCAGTGTCAGTCCTTTGACGGGTCTGATGTCGATGAATGCGTTGCCGAATAGCCTCCATATATTGAGGGCGTTGTCTTTGTTGAAAGCAAGTTCGCGCAAGGGGTTCTGTCGGTCTGCCATGCTGCCTACCGGACCGGCATAAGTAGTGCCGTCGGTTTCGAACACCGGTACTGTCGTTGGCATTTTCAGGGCGTTTTCCATCGGCTGGCAGTCGACCTGCTTGGTGTGTGTGAGAGTGAAGTTCTCACCTACCGACACTGCCTTGCTGACATTGAAAGTGGAGTTTACACGAGCCGCGATATTCTCGAAGTCGGTATATTTCAGTATACCGTCATTCTTTTTATACCCCATGGAGAAAAACACCGTGCTCTTGTCTGTGGCCGATGAGACCGATGCGTCATAACTTTGGGAAAAGCCTGTACGGGAAATCTCGTCGAGCCAGTCGGTGTTCGACATCATCATGGTGCGCCGGGAGTTGATATATCCGTCATACAGGCCGTTGACCGTATAATCCACATATCTGTTGCTGGCGATGTCATAGATCCTGACTGGATATCCCGACGGAGCATGGAGGTCAAGGCCGTAGCTCGAAGCATACGCTGCAGGATCGATGCCGTCGTTCATAGCCGCCTGAGCCATTGCGGTGGCATATCCGGGAGTGTCAAGCAGCTTCATTGTTGACTGAGATGAATAGAACTGTGCAGTGAGATTCGCGGAGAAGCTCACATTGATCTTGTTGCCTTGCGATGCTTTGCCACGTTTGGTGGTGATGATTATAACACCGTTGGCGGCACGAGAGCCATAGATCGATGCAGAAGCAGCATCCTTCAGCACCTGCATGCTTTCGATATCGTTCATGTTGAGTGAGTTCAGTGTCGCTGTGGTAGGAACCCCGTCAATCACAAACAGCGGATCCTGTGAGGCATTGAACGAACCAATGCCGCGGATACGCACAGAGCCGGTGCCGCTCGGCGAACCGTTGCCGGTTATCGTCATGCCCGGCACCTTACCCTGAAGGGCACGCATTGGATCTGTGTCTGACGACGTTTCAAGCGATTTGGTGGAAACGACCGATACGGCGCCGGTAAGATCGGCTTTTTTTACAGTCTGGTAACCGACCACAACCACTTCGTCGAGCGACTCGATATTCTCTTCAAGATGGATCGTCATGTCGGCAGAGGCTTTGACATGGGTTGTGTTGAAGCCCACATACGATATTTTCAGGAGAGCTCCTCCAGGAACCGAAATCTCAAACTTGCCGTCAATGTCTGTGACGGCCGAGGTTTTGTTGGCCTCGCAGAAGATAGACGCTCCGACAAGCGGTTCGTCATCGGTTTCTGAAAGCACTGTTCCTCTCACAGCAATGTTCTGTGCCTGTGCCATGATTGCCATCAGCAACGGCAATACTGCACCGAGAATTGTTCTTTTCATCTATGATTGGTTTTTGAGTTTGTTGTGAATTTTGCTGCAAATGTAGCCCTATGCGCCATGGACAGCATATAATAGATGATGTTCAGACTATGAATTTTTGTGCAATGCACGATTTTTAATGTCAAATGCCCTGTTTTTAATGATATGTGTAGCAAGAGGGGGAACAGTCCAACCGCTCTGACAACCCCATTCGCCATCAGGATAACAACAATGACGCTTTGTCAAAAAGCCGTTTTTTTGACAAAGCGCCATGTTTCGTTTCTCTATGGCGGGGGGGCTTTTGAAGCCCAGATCCGAGCTTGGGTGACATAGTCCCGCACGGAGTTGCAGCGGAATGCTGTGACGGCATCGCCCACCGTCACTGTTCAGGAAGTCGGGCCGGTCAGCCGGTTGCGTGCGGCAGTAGGAGTCTCGCCGTAGGCTTCCCGATAGCATTTAGTGAAATATGCCGGATTGGAGAATCCGATCTCGTATGCGATCTCGCTGATGGTCTTGTCGGTCGTGGTCAGCAGCATCCGTCCACGCTGAAGTCTCAGGCGACGTATCAGTTCCACCGGCGCATAGTTGGTCAGAGCCTTTATCTTGCGGTAGAATTGCGACCGTTCAAGTCCCATCATTGAGGCGATAGCGTCGACGTTGAGGTCGGCATTGCCCATCTCTTCCTTGAATATAGTGAGAAAGCGGTTGTAAAACTCATTGTCTATATCGGACGGGGTGGTGACTGATGCGCCCGATTCGGTCTGTGGCCGTCCGTCGCTGTCTTTGCCTGCATTGTGATGAGGCGAAGTCGTCAGCCATAGCTCTTTTATGCGTTTGCGACATGAAATCAGGTTCGCGCAACGGGCTTTGAGCACATGGCTGTCAAACGGTTTCGAAATATAGCCGTCGGCGCCGCTCTCATAACCCTGTGCTCTCTGTTCGTCCATCGAACATGCCGTCAGCATCAGCACAGGGATATGAGATGTGGTTATCTCGTTCTTGATACGGCGGCAGCATTCCATACCATCCATCACGGGCATCATGACGTCGCAGATGACCAGATCGGGCACATAGCGGGCAGCCTTGGCCACTCCATCCTTGCCGTTTGACGCCGTCAATATGTTGTAGTCATCATTGAGCAACTCGCCGATGAGCCGCTGTATGTCCCTGTTGTCGTCGATTATGAGCACGATTGGTTTGCCGGAGTCCACTGTCGTATCTGCCTCGCACTCTATGCGGCCAAGTTCAGAATTCACACTGTCGTGGTCGATCCGCTTTTCGGTGT
This sequence comes from Paramuribaculum intestinale, assembly GCF_003024925.1. Taxonomy (GTDB): domain Bacteria; phylum Bacteroidota; class Bacteroidia; order Bacteroidales; family Muribaculaceae; genus Paramuribaculum; species Paramuribaculum intestinale. Next base: position 1,827 of record NZ_PUED01000119.1, on the reverse strand, counting down.
CCACAGCCGATTCGGCCACGTGTCTTACCGGCAGGACAACAGTAAACACCGATCCTTTTCTGAGAGCGCTTTCCACCGTGATGATTCCGCCATGAAGTTCCACAAATGCCTTGGCGAGCGATAGCCCTATGCCCGAACCTCTGGGGTGTATGCGGTCGGCTTGATAGAAACGGTCGAATATGTTGCCGATATCTCTTTCGCTTATCCCTTCGCCGGTGTCGGCCACTTTCAGTACGATGTTCTGTGCGTCGTACTCGATCGAAACGGTTATGGATCCGTTGTCGGGGGTATGTTTCAGCGCATTGGAAAGCAGATTGAAAAACACACGTTCGATCTTCTCCACGTCGATGGCGGCTGGCATGGGAGTGTCAGCCGGACTGCATACAAGCGACAGTTTCATGTCGCGCTCTCTGGCAATTGTGTGGAATGACTTCATCCAGTCGCTGACCGACCGGCTGAAATCCACCTCCGAGAGCCGCAGTTCAAGCCTGCCGTTCTCATACTTGCGGAAATCCAGTATCTGGTTTATCAGCCGTTGCAGTATTCTCACGTTTTTGTCAGCTATCTTCATCAGGGTGTGCTGATGGGGAGTGAGATTATCGGCAGATGCAAGTCGGGCTACAGGTTCGGATATCAGTGTCAGAGGAGTGCGCAGATCGTGCGACACATTTGTGAAAAACATCAGTTTTGACTGTGTGGCCTCCTGCAGCTGACTGTTGAGTAGAGCCTGCTTGTCGCGCTCCTCGCCGAGCAGGCGGTTCTGTGTCATAAGCTCTTTTTGGTGGCGGCTGCGCTGCCAGTAGGCACGTAGTAGCAGAAAACCCACGCCAAACAGAAGTATTATGATCGCGATGCTCGCATAAAACAGTGATGTCTGCGATGAATGCTGCGCCCAATAGTCATCGATACGGGCCTTTAACAGTCTCATTTTACAGGTCTCCTCCTTAAGAGTCTCGTTCTGGAGCAGAAGTATGTCGGCATTGCTCAGGTCTACGGCCGACGATGCGGGGAGTATGGTTTCCCGGTTGTATGGTTTGCCCTTGAGTATGGCAAGAGCCGTCTGTATGATTCTGTGTCCCTCTGTTGGATAAAGGAATGTGGCGTCGATCAGAGTGTCAGCCACAGCCTGTATGCCTATTTCAGGTGCGGCGTCGATGCCTATGATCTTTATGTCGTCACGTCCGAGGCGTCTCACCGTTTCCGAAGCGCCGATCGCCATCCTGTCGTTGTGGGCGTATATGAGATTGACCTCGGGATACAGCTTCAGAAGGGAGTCGGCCACCCTGATTGCGTCCTCTTTGTTCCAGTCGGCTGCCACGCTTGCAAGCAGAGTCCCGCCGAGAGATTCGAATTCGCTTGCAAAGCCCTTATGGCGTCCGTAGGCTGGTGTGGATCCTTCCAGACCGCCGATCTCTATGGCCTTGGCGTTGTCGCCGGCCAGATTCCGGGCGTATGTGGCCGCCGAGCGTCCTATGCCCTCGTCATCCACGCCGATACGTGCGGTATATGTGTTGTCGTTGATGTTTCGGTCAAAGATGACCACCGGCATTCCATTCCCGTATACTTCCCTGATCACAGGAGTGAGGGTAGTCGCCTCGTTGGGCGAGACTATTATTATGTCAAAACCGTGGCTGACAAAATATCTGATGTCATCGATCTGCTTTGCACTGTTGTCGTTGGCCGATCGGATCTCCACCTCGGCGTCCTCATGAAACATTATCTCGCGATTGATCTCATCGTTCAGTTTCATTCGCCAGTCATCCTCGCTGCATTGCGACACACCGATTCTATAGGTCTTGACCTCAGTGCAGCCCGACAGGATAAACA
>NZ_PUED01000118.1 GCF_003024925.1 Paramuribaculum intestinale | reverse complement strand
CTTCCCGACGAGGCTGTGGAGAAAATGGTGCGAAGCAGTCAGTTTGGCTGCGGATATGACTGCATCAGGCAGCTTATGTTTGGTCTGACCGACATGGCGTGGCATACAGTCACCGAGCCGGTCGATGATCCGGTGGCATTCGAGCTGTCGGTGACTGATGCCATGGCTGCGATACCTAATGAATGCCGAAGCGTGGTGTCACCGTCGTTCGGCCATATTTTTTCCGGAGGTTATGCGGCGGGATATTATAGCTACAAATGGGCCGAAGTGATAGAAGCCGACGCGTTCGGCCGTTTTCTGGAGGAGGGGGTGACCAACCGCCGGACAGCTGAATCATTTCGTCGCGAGATACTTGAAAAGGGTGCGACGGATGAACCGGACGAACTGTATCGCCGGTTCAGAGGCCGTGATCCGGAGCCTGAGGCTCTGCTGAGGCGTGACGGGGTTATCAGCTGAACTTTTCGGGCAGTCCGCGCACTCCGCGAAGCCATGATGCCGCATCCATACGTTTTTTGCCCTGCGGCTGAAGGCTGAGTATCTCTATGCGGTAGTCGGAGCAGTCGACGGTCAGTGTTGATCCGTCGGCATGTACCGTGCCGGGAGTCTCGGCCTTTTGTCCGGTGATGCGTGTGGCAAATATTTTGAGCGACTCATTGTTGCCCATGTCGGTCCATGCCGCGGGGTATGGCGAGAGTCCGCGCACGAGATTATGTACAGCCTGTGCCGGCTTGTTCCAGTCGATATGGCATGTATCCTTGAATATCTTTGGCGCCGGGGTGGGTTCATCGATGCTCAGCGCGCTCTGCGGTATTGGCTTGACTGTGCCGTCAATGATAGCATCGACAGTCTTGAGTGTCAGTCGTGCACCAAGTTCCATCAGACGGTCGTGGACCGATCCTACATTCTCGTCGGGCGCGATGACGATTTCTTCGCGATCGATTATGTCGCCGGTGTCGATCTCATGTTTGAGGAAGAATGTGGTGACTCCGGTCTTGTCATCGCCGTTGATGACGGCCCAGTTGATCGGTGCGGCTCCGCGATAGCGCGGCAGCAGTGAGGCGTGGAGATTGAATGTGCCCAACGGTGGCATCTGCCATACGACTCTCGGCAGCATCCTGAAAGCGATGACCACAAAGAGGTCGGCTTCGAGCGCACGTAATTCTTCAACAAATGATTCGTCGCTGAGCTTCACCGGCTGCATGACTTTAAGTCCATGCTCTATCGCAAACAGCTTGACAGGCGACTGGAACATGTGGTGACCTCTTCCGGCGGGTTTGTCGGGCATGGTCACGACTCCAACAATGTTGTAGCCTCCGTCGACAAGGCGGCGGAGGCTTTCAACTGCAAACTCGGGAGTTCCGAGGAATACTATTTTCAGGTCTTTTTTGGTCATTCCGAAACTTTTACTTCAGGCATGGGGTTCTGGCTATCGATCTGCGACAGCGCGAAGGCATAGGCTCCGATGGAGATGGCGTTGCTGGCTCCGATCTTGGATATCATGACTCCGATGCGTTTCATCGGATCGTATGTTATGGTGCGGTCGGTGCCATAGACTTTGAGCGGGCGCGACTCTCCGCAGGCAAACTGCCGGAACTCTTCGGGGTTGTCGAGGTCAAACACGCGCATCTGCACCCTATCGAGTTCTTCGCCTTTGAGCGAGTGAATCTTGCCGCGCATTTCCTTAAGCAGCGAAGGCATGAAGAACCGGTGGGCTCCGGTTAGTCCTCCTCCGATCACTATGAGTCCGTCGATGAGTGTCGCGGCTGTGGCCATTGCATCGCCGGCCACTTCTCCGAGCTCTTCGAAGGCTCCGCGCGCGGCTTTGGCATCGCCCTGTCGCACACCGTCGGCTATGTCGCATATATCCTTGGGGGTGAGATCGGGGTCGACAATGCCGGAGCGTTCCATATAGACCCTCTTGACGGCGCGGATTGATGCTCCCTCTTCGACAAAAGCTTCGGGATATTTCTTGTTGCGCAGACAGAATGTCTCGACACATGAATTGTCGCCACGGTTGAGCTTGTTGTCGACCACGATGCCTATGCCGAGTCCTGTGCCGAATGTATAGCCTATAAGGTTATGGTAGCGTTTGGCGCTTCCAGCCTCCTCCAGGCGTCGGTTGATCTCAGGCAAAGCGCCTCCGAGAGCTTCGCCGAATGCGTAGAGGTCGCCGTCGTTGTTTATAAATACCGGAATTCCGAACATATCCTCGAGGAATGGTCCGAGAGCCACTCCGTTGCGGAACGACGGGAAGTTGGGCAGGTAGCCTCCGATGATGCCGTTGGGATAGTCGGCCGGACCGGGAAACGCGAAGCTGATAGCCACGGGCTTACGATCGAGCTTGGAGATGACGTCGCGGAATCCCTTGACCATTGTGGAGAGACACAGATCGAGGTCATGGGCGTTGGATGGCATGCTCACAGGCTCGACTATGAATTTGTTGGCCTGCATGGCACCGAAAACGAAGTTGGTGCCGCCGGCATCGAGAGTGATGACTACTCTTTTATCGAAGCTGTACATTTGTCGAATAGGTATTAGTGTTGTTGTCTATTGGAAGCAAAGTTAAGAAATTTGCTGCAATATATTACAACGGCTGCCGTCGAAATGTTGTGAAAATTAAGTGGCTTCAAGTGCGTGCTGATGTAGATGCAGGGCAGAAGGTGGGTCTGATTGATGTTGTTTGAACGATAGCTTGGCACATGATGTTATTGTAAACTGCTGTAAGTTAACGTTAATGAATTTTTAGTGCAAAAAAACGCACAAAAAATTTGGCTATATGGGATTTTGGATGTAACTTTGCACTCGCAAAGCCAAAACGGCGGGATAGCTCAGTTGGTTAGAGCGTCGGATTCATAACCCGGAGGTCTCGAGTTCAATTCTCGATCCCGCTACTCGAATCAAAGCTTCGGAATCAGTTTCACGAAGCTTTGATTGTTTTTATTGCAGGGTGTGACTTCATTGATGTTGATGTTTTTTTATAAACATTTTGCGCAAACAGGTTGTTTTTAATAGAGAAATGATTAATTTTGCGCTTGAAAAAGAGCGGAAAAATCCTTTCATTAAAATATTCACCGCACTATCATTCCTCCCCTCATTACTTAATTTTGTAGTTGTTCAGTCAGATTGTCAGCATGATAGCGCTGAAGCGCATTGATGTAAAATGCGTATGAAATCTGTCGGTACGCTCCAAAAGCACATTCACAAGCAACACAATTCCCCTTACAAGAATATATTTAGATTTATGTACAATCTTGATGAGTTATCAGAAAAGGTAGATTCTGAACTTCACGCCATAGCCGAAGGCATGGGACTGAAAAAGATGTCATCACTTCCAAAAAACGAGGTGATCGATGCCATTCTCGATCAGCAGGCCATAGACTTCGCAGCCATGGCGGCCGCCAATATGTCGAACGATAAACGACGTCAGCCTCGTCGGAAAAAGAATGACGCGGCTGTGTCGGGCAATGGCGACAATCAATCTCCATCCGATGACCAGCAGGATGGTCAGGGCGCGAAGAAAAGAGGCCGTAAACCTCAGCAGAAACGTAGCGATGACAGCATAGCGTCTGTCGAACCCGAAGCGCAGCCACAGGCTGAAAGCGCCGTCGCGGCTACGGAAGCGTCGGCAGAGAATCCGGCGCCGGAGAAGAAACGCAGGGGTCGTCCGAAAGGAAGCCGCCAGAAAACGGAAGGGGAGTCAGAGTTGAAAAAAAGCGACGAGGCGTCTGAACAGAGTGTGGACGAAGCCGCGACCGTAGTCAAGGCTGAAGAGACGATGAATCAGTCGCAGACAACGCCTGCTGCCGATAATCATACGCCGGCGCAGCAGCATGAGCCTGCGGCAGAGGCGGCCAATCAGCAACGCCGCAATAATGACGGTCAGCGTCAGGATATGCGAAACAATCAGGGCGACGGATTTGGCGCATTCTTCCCGCGCTCGGAGGGCCGGAGGTTCGTGCCGCGCTCGCAGCGTGAGAAAGAGGAAGCCGCAGCACAGGCCGCCGTGGCCGCAGCTACAGCACCCATACAGCTCAACGAGCCGTGGCAGCAGGACAAGCAGCAGCAACAGCAGGGCAAGAAAAACAAGCAGAAAAACCGCAATCAGAATCAGCAGCGTCAAGAACCGTCGTACAGCTTCGACGGGCTGATAGAGACTACCGGACTGCTTGAAGTAGTGCCCGAAGGATATGGCTTCCTGCGTTCGAGCGACTACAATTATCTGCCCTCGCCTGATGATGTGTATCTGACTCCGCAGCAGATCAAGGCTTATGGTCTGAAGACCGGCGATGTCGTGGAAGCAACAATACGCGCTCCGCGTGAAAATGACAAATATTTCCCGATGGACAAGGTGAAGAGTGTCAACGGCCGTTCGCCCGAATTTATTCGTGACCGTGTGCCGTTCGAAACCCTTACGCCCCTGTTCCCTGAGGAGAAATTCAATCTGACGGGAGGGCGGGCCAACAATCTCTCTACCCGCGTTGTGGATATGTTCTCGCCTATAGGCAAGGGGCAGCGCGGACTTATCGTGGCGCCTCCCAAGACCGGTAAGACGATACTTCTTAAAGATATCGCCAACGCCATAGCCGAGAATCATCCCGAAACATATATAATGATACTGCTCATCGACGAGCGCCCGGAAGAGGTGACCGACATGAGCCGCAGTGTCAATGCCGAGGTGATAGCCTCTACTTTCGACGAGCCGGCCGACAAGCACGTGAAGATCGCTAGCCTTGTGCTGGAAAAAGCCAAGAGGATGGTGGAGTGCGGCCACGACGTGGTGATACTGCTCGACTCCATCACGCGCCTGGCGCGTGCATACAATACGGTGTCGCCGGCATCGGGCAAGATACTGAGCGGCGGTGTGGATGCCAACGCGCTGCAGAAGCCTAAACGCTTCTTCGGAGCCGCGCGCAATATAGAGAACGGCGGATCGCTGACCATCATAGCCACCGCTCTGACCGAAACAAGCTCCAAGATGGACGAGGTGATATTCGAGGAGTTCAAGGGTACTGGCAATATGGAGCTTCAGCTCGACCGCAAGCTGTCGAACAAGCGCATATTCCCGGCTGTGGACATCATGGCGTCAAGCACACGTCGCGACGACCTGCTGCTCCGCACGGAGACACTCAACCGCATGTGGATACTGCGCCGCTTCCTCTCGGACCGCAATTCGATCGAGGCCATGGAATTTGTCAAGGACCGCATGGAGCGTACGCCCGACAACGACGAACTGCTCCGCACCATGGGCGACTGACAATATTCAGGCTCAGCGTCAAATGATTTTGAAAATTACAAGGATATTCATTAATTTTGCAGCCGTTAACACGCTATCGTAAATCGTGGACATCAAAAAAATATGATAAACATAACTTTTCCCGATAATTCGGTAAAGCAGTTTGAAGCCGGCGTGACGCCTCTCGCCATAGCCGAAAGTATCAGCTCCAGGCTTGCACAAGACATTCTGGCCGCATATGTCAACGGTCAGGAATGGGACATCACCCGCCCCATAGAGGAGGACGCCACAATAAAGCTCTTCAAGTGGGATGATCCGGAAGGCAAGCATGCCTTCTGGCACAGTTCGGCTCATCTTCTGGCCGAGGCTCTTCAGGCTTTGTATCCGGGCGTAAAATTCGGCATCGGACCGGCTGTCGACAACGGTTTTTATTACGACATCGATCCCAACGGTAATGAAATCACGGCCTCCGAGTTCCCCAAGATTGAGAAAAAAATGCTCGAACTTGCAAGGGAAAAGAATGCAATAGTGAGAGCCGACATCAGCAAATCGGATGCACTGAAACTGTTCGGTGACCGTGGCGAGTCGTATAAGTGCGAGCTTATCAGCGAGCTTGAGGACGGACATATCACCACGTACACACAGGGCGGATTCACCGATCTGTGCCGTGGCCCGCATATCGCCAATACGGCTCCTATAAAGGCTGTGAAGATCACTTCGCTTGCAGGCGCATACTGGCGCGGCGACGAGAAGCGCGAGCAGCTCATACGTGTATACGGCATCACATTCCCCAAGCAGAAGATGCTCGACGAGTATCTCGTGATGCTTGAGGAGGCCAAGAAGCGCGATCACCGCAAGCTCGGCAAAGAGATGGAACTGTTTGCATTCTCGCAGAATGTCGGAGCCGGTCTGCCTCTGTGGCTACCCAAGGGCGCCGCACTGCGCGACCGTCTGGAACAGTTCCTGCGCAAGATACAGCGCCGTTACGGCTACCAGCAGGTGATCACTCCGCATATAGGCAACAAGATGCTCTATGTGACATCGGGTCACTATGCGAAATATGGCAAAGACTCCTTCCAGCCTATCCACACTCCGGAGGAGGGCGAAGAGTATCTGCTCAAGCCTATGAACTGCCCGCACCACTGCGAGATATTCAGAGCGTTTCCGCGCAGCTACCGCGAACTGCCTCTGCGACTGGCCGAATTCGGCACAGTGTACCGCTACGAGCAGAGCGGTGAGCTTCACGGCCTGACCCGTGTGCGAGGATTCACGCAGGATGACGCCCATATCTTCTGCGCTCCCGATCAGATCAAGGATGAGTTCCTCAAGGTGATGGATATAATATTCTACATCTTCAAGGCTCTGAAATTTGAGAACTTCGAGGCACAGATCTCACTTCGCGACCCCAATAACAAGGAGAAATATATCGGATCGGATGAAAACTGGCATCTCGCCGAGCAGGCCATCATAGAGGCCTGTCAGGAGAAGGGTCTGAAAGCACGTACCGAACTTGGCGAAGCCGCATTCTATGGTCCGAAGCTCGACTTCATGGTGAAGGATGCTCTCGGCCGCCGCTGGCAGCTCGGCACCATCCAGGTGGACTACAATCTGCCCGAACGCTTCGGTCTTGAATATACCGGCGCCGACAATCAGAAGCACCGTCCGGTGATGATACACCGCGCTCCTTTCGGATCGATGGAGCGATTTGTAGCTGTGCTTCTGGAGCATACGGCCGGACGCTTCCCGCTGTGGCTTGCTCCCGATCAGGCCGTGGTGCTCCCGATCAGCGAGAAATACAACGACTATGCCTTCGAAGTGGCACGTCAGCTCAACGAGGCCGATGTGCGTGCGATCGTGGATGACCGCAACGAGAAGATCGGCAAGAGAATTCGCGACAATGAGCTTAAACGTATCCCCTATCTGCTGGTAGTCGGAGAAAAAGAAGCACAAAATGGCGAAGTTTCTGTAAGAAAACAGGGCGAAGGTGATAAAGGTACGATGAAAATTGCTACCTTTGCAGCGAATTTGACTGAAGAAGTCAAAAATCTCACAAATCAATAAACGCTTTAATGCAGAAAAAACCCTACGTACCCGGTCCGCGCAGACCGAACAGCTCCAATCCAGGCGCCAGAAGGCCCGACAGGAACAACGCCTCAAAGGATCCATACGCTATCAACGAACGTATCCATGCCCGTGAAGTGCGTCTGGTGGGTGACAACGTCGAGACCGGCATCTACCCGATACCCCAGGCCTTGAAAATAGCCGAAGAGCAGGGGCTTGATTTGATTGAGATCTCTCCTACCGCCGAGCCGCCGGTATGTAAGATACTCGACTATCAGAAGTTTCTCTATCAGCAGAAGAAACGTCAGAAAGAGCAGAAGGCCAAGGCTACAAAAGTCGTGGTGAAGGAGATCCGTTTCGGTCCGCAGACCGATGATCATGACTACAGCTTCAAGCTCAAGCATGCTGTGGGTTTCCTTCAGGAGGGTGCCAAAGTGAAAGCATACGTATTCTTCAAGGGACGCTCGATCCTCTTCAAAGAGCAGGGCGAAGTGTTGCTGCTCCGCTTTGCAAATGATCTGGAGGAGTATGGCAAGGTAGAGCAGATGCCGGTGCTTGAAGGCAAGAGAATGATCATCATGATCTCGCCGAAAAAGAAGTGACTGACACAGCGCGTGCAAAGAAACAGCCGCGGTCGCGAGTCGGCAGCGGTACAGTATAAACTCGAATTAATCAACAAAAGTAACCCAAATGCCAAAGATTAAGACTAATTCCGGTGCCAAAAAGAGGTTCGCCCTTACCGGAACAGGAAAAATCAAGAGAAAACATGCTTTCAAGAGCCACATCTTGACCAAGAAGACCAAAAAGCAGAAGCGCAACCTCACCCATGCCGCTACTGTGGCATCGGCCGACCGCAGCGCCGTGCTGGAGCTTCTCGCCCTCAAGTAAATCAGGCACCGGAAGCGTTTTCCGCAATACAGTTCATGTATAATTC
>NZ_PUED01000117.1 GCF_003024925.1 Paramuribaculum intestinale | reverse complement strand
GTTGAACTTGCGGTTATACAGATTCACAAGACTGTCCTTTACCTCGGCCGGCTGTTTCTCCAGCCATTCGGAGAATCCGTTTCGGATCTCGTCAATCTTGGCGTTTGCGAGCTGTATCGCCTCGGCATCCGGCACCTTTATGTCATTGCCGTTGTCATCCTTGCCTATGGATTTCTTTATGTCAGGTACGGTGTTGTGCAGTGCGTGTTTCAACAGGCTCATGCCGTCATAGACACGGTAATAGCCGCGCACGCAATATTCCTCCCATATCTTCATGTTCTTGCGGCGGGCGTCACATGAGAATTCATCCATAGATGAGGAATAGTTGATTTTCACATCGGTTGCATACAGGCAACTCATATAGTCGGAGTACAGCTGTGTCGGTATCCACCGTTCACCGAAATTGAAATCAAGCTCATCAAATGCAATCTTCCGTGGCGTGGCTTCCTCCAATGCCTTCAACGAGTCTTTCGACAAAGCGATGAACGGCTCAATGCCGTCAAATCCGGGGAACCCTTTGATGCGTTCTTCCTCACGTTCAATCCATGCCTGAACATCCTCGGCTTTCTTCACTACATTTCCGGCTATGAACCGGTCAGCGATCTCATAATTCTCCACAAGAGGATTATAATATATGTGTCCCTGCAAAGCCTCGGTCATTTCATCCTCGCCCATGCCGACAAGCGACGACATATATTCAAGATTCACGCCGCCGAATTTATTAAGCGAGGCTGACAATGCTTCCATCGGGGTATCAACCGATGTTATCTCATCAATGGCGAATGAAACAGGATGATCGAAAATGTCTGCCTTGACATACTGACCGTTTTCGGCCCGTTCAAGTGCCAGCGCGTCACGCCCGTTGGCATCCATAAGAATGAATTTCACATTTGCTTTCTCGTTGAGGTTGCCGTATCTCTCCACGAACTCATCATAATATTCATTGAGGTGTTCACGCATATCAGCATTTTCCTCATGCGTTTCAGCCTCATAGTGATAGAGCTGCTGATACGTTTCCGACATGGTTATATAGAGAATGGCGCGTTTCTCCTGCTCCGGTTTGACTGGGAGCGGAGTGAATGTCGCACTATTCTTGCGGACCTCCGAAAGAAAACCGACCTGCCCCTTGTCAACGACCATAGAGCCGTTGTGATGGAAATGCTGAATATCCTCCGAAAATTTACGGGGCGACATATCCTTTTCTTCCGGCATTGCCACCGTCTTTTCTGCCGATGACACTCTTGGCTGAGGGACGAAATCACCTTTTGATATTTCAATGATTGTGCCGTCTTCTGTAATTGTCTCTTTCTTTGCCGCCTCCAATGCCTCTCGCTCCGCTTCCATTTCCGCCATCTGGCGGTGTGCTATGCTCATCATCGTTTCATAGAAGCCGTTGATGGGCGGATTATCCTCCCAGTTAAGAGAACCGTAAAATTCCAGTTCTTTCTCGGAGAGCGGGCGGAATTTCTTGGCAGTAGCATCTGAAATTTCTATTTTCGGGGATGGCTTCGGTTTTTCTTCCTCCTGAGCCTTTGGATGTCGTGGCTGACGCTTCGGTTTCTGCAACGGCTCCAGCTCCCCGAAAAGATTATAGGCGAAAAGACGCGGGTCGGGGTTGTCGTTGAAGTCAGGACTGCCATCCGTTTCAATCTCCTGCGGTTGCGGCTTTGCTTCCGGCATTGGAGTTTCAACAGGTGCAGGGGTAGGCTCCGGTTCAACAGTTGGCGGGGGCGTTATAGTTTCCGTAGGCTTTAATTCCTCCGTTTGTTTCTGCTTTGGATCTTCAAGCTGTTCGCATATAGCCACGCGCTGCCCGGCCCTTACGAGCTTGGGGAGATAGGTGTCGAGGGCATGATGCGGAAAACCTGCCAGTTCGATACTGCCGGCTTTGCCGTTGCGCCGTCGGGTCAGTGTTATGCCGAGTATTTCCGAAGCCTTGACAGCATCGCCCCCCATCATCTCATAGAAGTCGCCCACACGGAACATCAGTATCGCGTCCGGGTGCTTCTTCTTCATCTCCTTGTATTGCGTCATCAATGGAGTGTCTGCAACACGCTTCGGTTTTTCTACCTTATTTTCGGTGGAACGCTTGACAGATTCAGGCGTGGGAGGTTCAGGCGTGGAAGGTGTAAGAGTCCTGTTATTATAGAAGTCCAGATTGAGGCGCAGTTTCAGCGATTCATCGAGTGCCTTCCGCATATCGGCTGCAATACCATCAACTCCGCCCTCATGCTTATAGATGACAGCCGGTTTGCCGAACTGGTCTGTGCCAACCTTTGCCTCCGTGCATATAACATTCTGTGGAAACGCCGCAAAATATTTATTGTTGGGAACTTTTGTCACGTTGTCAACAATGGACTGGATAAAAAATTCCTCATCGGCCGACAACGCTTTTTTGTTGGTATGCTTCTGAAGAATAATCAGGTCTGACCCGGCATCAGTTCCGGCATTGTCGGAGAATGTGTTGTTGGGCAGACGGAAAGCACCGACAAGGTCGGCACGGCGCATCATTTCCATGCGCACAAAGGGACTGGCGGCATTCATCACCCCCTGTGAGGCAATAAATGCCACTATGCCACCCTCATGCACGGAGTCCAATGACTTCAGAAAGAAGTAATTGTGGATAGTCTTTGTTGACTGGCGGTAAGCGATCTCCTTGCTTGTTGCATATCGGGGGTCGGCAACCGCAAAGTCCCCGAAAGGAATATTTGATGCGGCAACATCAAAGTATCCCTCAAAATCAGAATCAATCTTCTCAAAGCCGCTTATCTCGGTTGATATTGACGGATGCAATGCGGACAATATTCTGCCCGTAAGCAAGTCTTTCTCAAATGCCAGCGTTTCGGCTCCGGGGTAGCGATGCAGGAAAGAATCAACGAAAGCGCCTTGCCCCGCTGACGGTTCAAGGAACTTTTCAATCTTCACGCCTCTGTCACGCAGGGCTTCCGCCAACGCGTCAATAACAGGCGCGGGAGTATAGAACGCGGTCAGGACGGATGCTTTCAGCGAGTCCATGTAGGCGGCAAACTCCCGGTCATTCTTGGAATAGTCATGAATCATCTGCCGCAGCTGGAATGTCTGTGCGAACAGCGGCCTGTCGCTCTCGCTCCATCGGGCAGCATCGGCGAGTTCATCAGCGTCATTCAGGATACATTTCAGGCCGCCGAATCCGGCATACTTGGATAATTCGTCGCGCTCCGATTCATTGGGCGCACGGCGTTCAACACCGAGGCGCAGGGCAACCCTTATAGCCTCGATGTTGTCGCGCATGGTCTGCTGGCGGTTATAGCTCATAGCCGTCGAGTATATCGGTTATCGCTCCGAGAAGCTCATAACGCAGTGACGGATATTCCTCTTTCACAAGAAAATCTCCGTTGACCTCATATCGGTCAAGAATTTCATTTATTTTTTTCAGTCCGGCCAGATGTATTGCCGTGACTTCCCATACCGATGACGGCAACCTTTTCCAGCAATCTTCTTCAAGGATGGCATGGACTACGTCATAGCGTGACACATATAACCCTTCCAATAGAGTGCGCATCGCCATTTCATGGCATCTGTGCGGAGAGTGTCCGGCTGAAAATTCACCGGTATATGTATCAAGAGCGGCGTCGGCTCTGCTTTCTATAAATCTTGTATTGTCCTCTTTTTCAAAATGGTGTTCTTTTATATGGGCACGAAGATACTGCACATAGAAATCCAGTTCGGTCTGTTCCGTGGCTTTCATATCGTTATGTATTATCGTGGCTTGACCGCATGGAGTATTATGTCAGGAAGCGGCCGCCGGCTTATGCGCCGGTAAAAGGACGGGCGGGGATTATCCCGCCCGCCATATTACATATTTATTTGCTGTCGGGATTTTCTGTTGCAAAGATGTCAAGGCAATGTCCCGCGATGAGATTGTACAGGTATTCCTCGTCAGGAGTGAGGTCAACGGGATATAATCCCGTGGGGATGATGCCGTGGTGGGAATGGTAGCTACTGTCGGCAGTCCATATAGGTTCCTCTCCAGTTATGTCGGCAGCTCTGGCTTTCATCCCCAAAGTCGGGTGATGGCTCAGGTTGGCGGCGCAGTAAGCGATCGACTCTTTCAGATATTCCGGCAAGGCGGTCTTCGGCTCATCATCGGGATAGCTGATAAGCCCCTTGTTGTAGAGCGAGTATGCCACTCCGGTAGTCTTTGCGGGAGACCAGCCGCGACGGTTGTTTCCTTCATGCTTCAGATTCTTCATTGACCATACGGTTCTTTCAACGGGAGCGTCGCCGAGGTCATTGACACCTTCCATCGGTCTTGCCCCGATAGTGTATTCCGCTATCGCGTTGTCGTGAAACTCTCCGAAGCCGGGAACTTTATCCACAGGGTTGTCTATGGCTTCCAGTATTGACTGGCGTGTCACGGAGCGGAGCCACACTCTCGCAATCTCACGGGGCACGTTGATATAAATGGCGAGGCTCGCGAAGATCACCTCTCCGTTTGCGGAGGGCTTCATGGCGTTGTAAACAACATCGGCATTCTTCCAGAGTTTCTCGATGATGCTGACCTGCGCCATATCTTTGTCGCTTGGGCGGCGGTTGCCTTTCGGCCCTTTCCCCTTGCTGTCCTTGCGGATACTGAAGTTGAAGTTTTCAGAGAAGGTCTCATCGGCTGTCATATCGGAGCATACCGAAAACTGGAACTTGGATTTGGGAGTGGCGGAAATGATGTTGCCGCCGGTCCATGTGACTGCGATATTGCCTTTGCCGAAATATCCTTTGTTGAGCACGTTTACTCCGAGTGCCTGTGCGATCGCCTTGGCAACAGTGCGGCTTTCTGTTATGATGACTTTGTTATTCATTCTTTTATTTTTTGTTTGAGGGTGTTTTTATTATGCGGTCAGAGATTTTTTACATCTTCATTCCGCGTGATTTTTTCTTTTGCGTTTCATCCTTCGGCCCGGTCTGACCTTTCTGGAGAGGCTCGTTTACTTTTTTTGTAGCCTCGTTGGTCTTGCCTTCGTTGTTCACGGCCATCTGCGTCTTGCTCTCGTTGGCGGGGGTGACGGTTTGAGCCTGACGGGGGTCAGTGAATGATGAGTTGGGACGCTGGCTTTCCGGGTTGAATGTCAGATACACGGTACAGGGATTTCCCTTCTGGTCAACCATATTGCTCATGACTACCGTTTTCCCGGCGACGTAGTCGGCCTGTTGCTGCTCTGTCATGGGCACACCGTTCCATTTTGTGATGGGTCTGATTTTACCGTCCTTTGTCATCCATGTTGATTGACGCTGTTTCAGTTCGCCGCCGTTGCCCTGATTCTGAGACTGACGCTGCTTTTTCTCATCGGGGACAAACTCGACCCTGCGGCTGTCTGCATTTACTTGTAGCGTGACAGTGTATTGCTTGCCGCTCTTGTCAGTTATCTGCTTGTCCTTGACAGGCTGACCGCTTTTGAGAGTATTTATTTCAGCCATTGTAAGTTTCGTCTGGCCGATTGTGTCCTTTACATAGATATGTTTGGCCGGAACGCTTACAATCTCATTGGTGAGTCGGTCTATGCTGATGAACGAGGGAATGACCTCTCCGGTCTGCCTGTCAACTACATCGGCTATGCGGCCGAGATTGCCGGTCTTTTTCAGATTCTCCTTGTCCTGCTCCGTGAATTTTACACCGTTGAACTCCTGACTGAGATCCGGTTTCTCACAGACGAACGAGGGGACAACTTTAACATTGCCGTTCTCATCGGTCTTGAAAGCGAGTCTTGCCGCGGCTGTCTTCATATCGCCATCGACATTGAGGCGGATGTTGATAAGACCTGATTTGCGGTTATACATCATTTCCTGCAAGTCACCGCGCTTTTCAAGTTCGTCGCGGTCAATGCCCCAACGTTCCTTGAGCGCGTTCCAGTCGATCTTGTCGGCCTCTATCTTCTGATAGCGCTTTTCAGTCTTCGGCTCAACCTTGGACGGGTCAAGCATAGCCTTGTTTGCCTCCGGATCTTTCAGCGCGTCCTGTATCACCGGGCCGACCGTTTCGAGATTCTCCGCATCAATCTTGTAGAATCCGAATTGTGACGGGTTCTTGCATTGCCTCACAAAATTTGAAAGGAATGCCTCCAGCGGATTCTTGTGTATGTTGAACACCACAAGGTCGCTGAGCTTGGAGGTCTTTGCATCGGCCATCGCCGGGGTGCCGTCCTCTTTGAGTCCGGCAACTGCGCCTGTCTCGCCTGTCTCTTTATTGTGGGCGATAAGCACTTGGTCTTTTTCTGGGGTCTGGTCTTGTGCCATTTTTTTACTTTTTAGATTTGTTTCAAGGTGTCGTGTCACCTAAGAAATAGCCGATAACATCGGGAGGCAGATAGCCTACGGGGCCTTTTTTGTGCTTCTGGACATACGGCAGCACTCCGTTCTTGCGCAGATTGTACTGCTGCCTCAGTCCGAGGCCGAATTTTCTCAGCACATCTTTCGGAGTCCATAACCGCGCTTCCTCATCGGGATTGGAAGAATCGGTCTTGCCGTGGCGTGAGTCGAGTTTCCTTTCAAGGCTGTCAACCTTGTCAAGCAAGGTCTGGAGAAGTCCGAGCATCTGTTTCTCTGATTTCGTGCTCATACGTAGCATGGTCTGTAACGGATCTCCCTTTTTGAGAGAAGCCTGTTGAGTGATGCGGGATGCCAGCTCAATCCGTGGCAGCTGATTATATCGAGAAGATCACCGAGTATGAATTTCGGATTGCCGTTGTCCTCTATCGACAATATGTTGTATTCCTTGATTCTGCGGTAGAAGGTTCTCTCGCTGACTCCGAGAATGTTCTGAACTTCCGTCTTGCTTATGCGGTATTCCCTTTCCTTGTCTGTGAGAGGGCGACATCCGTTCTCGTCAAGTTTGTGCTGTGCCGGCATATTGCTCTGGTTTAATGCCAGCGTTTGTACAGTGGAGTGCAGCTGGTCCATTATGGCTCTCATCGCACTTAATTCGCTGCTTGGTACTAATACGTATCCATCCATTTTTAGGAGTGATTAGGTGTTTGGGAGCGATATGGGGTTACACAAATGCTCCAATTAGGGTTTAGTTTATAGTTTTTGCTCTGATTGGAGCGTATCATTCGGCGACTTTCGTCATGCTCCCGTAGGAGGCGGTCTTCTTGTATTTTTCATTGTTGAAAACTAAATTGATTTGTTTCGGGCGATTTTACAGGAATAAAACATCACTACGGCATATCATTCTCTGACAGACCTCTGCCATTGTTTTGCCAATGTTTTGCCATCGCTTATCCGTTGACTCTAAAAAGATTATCTTTGTGGTTTCCGTCCTTTAATTCCAATATATGTACCCACCGAATTGCCGCTGACAAGGCGCAGTTCCGCCCAGTCCCTGAGTTCCGAAATTTTGAAATGCAGCCTGTGCCCGAATTTATGGTAAGGTATGTTTCCGGCAGAAGTTTCCTTATACAGTTGGCCCTTGGCTATGCGGTAGCCATTGGAATTGAGGAATTCCAACGCTCCGTCTATATCCACCGAGTCTGAATCATGTTTTGGTTGAAACGCTCCAATCACTTTTTCAATACATCCGCAGACTGTTGTTTCAATAATCTCCCGCAGTTGATCCACGGAAAGCACCACAATGTTTGTATTATCCATTTATAATATGACATCGCAGAGTGTGTATCCTGAGAAATACGCCATTTGGCGGGTATGTCCGATCCAGACAATCGTTAATGTGAATTTTGTGTTAAGCATTACCGTGAATCACGGAGTTTCTGCGACATCGAAGAAATTAACACTTATTATCCCCCTTTTAGTTCGCGTAAATCACGCTATGGCAGTAGATTGGCGTAAAATTGTCACTATGTCTGTCAAAAAATAACCGTCCTTCCCGTTGTTCGGAAAGGACGGCCATGAAAATCGTATGTGAAGGGCTTTGCCTACGCCCAGTTTACGGATGGAAGACTGTTGATTGCCTTATGCTTCAGTTCATCGACGACGTGCAGGTATCGCTCGGTCATTTCAAGTCCTGCATGCCCCATAAGCGACTGTACCGTTTTGATGTTTGCTCCGGCATTAAGGATATTCACCGCGAATGAATGACGGGCACAATGCCATGTGATATTCTTTCCAATCTCAGCGGCCTTTACCCACTTTTTCAACTGGATCAGTCCGGTGTCCCATTTGGGCAGGTTGAAAATCGGCTGCTTTGGATTGCTTTTGCTGTCCGGTTCTCCGATGAGGCTTATCAACATCGGGCTGAGAGGGGTGACGACACCGCACGCCTTGCTTCGTCCGGCAACTTTGCATTGCTCAAATCTCATCACACCGTTGG